>NZ_JBEXUE010000057.1:0-32315 GCF_040614275.1 Streptosporangium sp. NPDC006013 | reverse complement strand
GGCGACCCCGGCCCTACCCCCGCCCGGGATGGGTCCGCCCTCCGCCGTTCTCTCACCGGGGATCACCGGTCGCGAGGACCGGCGACGGCCGGTGTCAGGTCTGCAGCGCCGGGTCCAGCACCACGTCCTGGCCGTGCACGGTCGGCTCCTCGGGGAAGTGGCAGGCGGTCAGGTGACCTTCCCTGTTGCCCTCCAGCCTGAGCAGCGGAGGCTCCTCGGTGGCGCACTTGTCCTGGGCCTTCCAGCAGCGGGTGCGGAAGCGGCAGCCGGACGGCGGGTTGATGGGGGAGGGCACGTCCCCCGCCAGGCGGATGCGCTCGCGCGGCTCGTCGTCCTCCTGCACCTCGGGCACCGCCGACAGCAGCGCGTGGGTGTAGGGGTGGCGGGGGCGCTCGTACAGGGAGGCGCGGTCGGCGACCTCGACGATCTTGCCGAGGTACATGACCGCGACCCGCTGGGAGAAGTGCCTGACGATCGCCAGGTCGTGCGCGATGAACAGGAACGCGATCCCCATGTCCCGCTGGAGCTGCTGGAGCAGGTTGACCACCTGCGCCTGGATGGAGACGTCGAGGGCCGAGACCGGCTCGTCCGCGATGATCAGCTTGGGGTTGAGGGAGAGCGCGCGGGCCACCCCGATCCGCTGCCGCTGGCCGCCGGAGAACTCGTGCGGGAAGCGGTTGTAGTGCTCGGGGTTGAGCCCGACGATCTCCAGGAGCTCCTGAACCCGCTTGGTCCTGCCGCCCGGCGGGTCGATCCCGTTGATCTCCATCGGGCCGCCGATGATGGTGCCCACGGTGTGCCGGGGGTTGAGCGACGAGTACGGGTCCTGGAAGATCATCTGGATCTCGGCCCGGATCGGCTTCAGCTCCCTGCGACTGGCGTGGCCGATCTCGCGTCCGGCGTAGCGGATGCCACCCGCGGTCGGTTCGAGCAGCCGGGCCGCCAGCCGCCCGGCGGTGGACTTGCCGCAGCCGGACTCGCCGACCAGGCCGAGCGTCTCACCGGCGTGCACGGTCAGGTCGATGCCGTCCACCGCGTGGACCCGGCCGACCTGCCGTTTGAAGATGAGGCCGCCCATCACCGGGAAGTGCTTCTTCAGACCGGACAGCTCCAGCAGCGGCTCGGAGGTCGTCTCGCTCACTTGTGGATCTCCCGCTTCTGGGCCAGGGTCAGGTAGCACGCGTCGCCGTGGCCGCGGTGCGGGGACAGCTCGGGCCGCTCCGAGCGGCACAGCTCGGGCCCCGCCACCTCCATGAAGTCGCACCGCGGGTGGAAGGGGCAGCCGGACGGGACGTTGATCAGGCTCGGCGGGGTGCCGCGGACCGGCCGGAGCTGCACGTCCACCGGTGCGCTCAGCCGGGGCATGGAGGCCAGCAGGCCCCAGGTGTAGGGGTGGCGGGGCTCGCGGAGGACCTCCTTGACGGTCCCGCGCTCCACCGCGCGCCCGGCGTACATCACCAGCACCTCGTGCGCGGTGTTGGCGACCACGCCGAGATCGTGGGTGATCAGGATGATCGAGGTGCCCATCTGGTCCTGGAGCTCCTTGAGCAGGTCCAGGATCTGGGCCTGCACCGTCACGTCCAGCGCGGTGGTGGGCTCGTCGGCGATCAGCAGGTCGGGGTCGCAGACCAGCGCCATCGCGATCATCGCGCGCTGCCGCATGCCGCCGGAGAACTGGTGGGGATAGTCGTCCACCCTGGTCTTCGGCTGCGGGATGCCGACCCGGGTCAGCATCTCGATCGCGCGGGCCCTGGCCTCGGCGCGGCTCGCGCCGGTGTGCTTGCGGTAGACCTCGGAGATCTGCTTGCCGATGGTGTGGTACGGGGAGAGCGAGGTCAGCGGGTCCTGGAAGATCATCGCGACCTTGTTGCCGCGCAGTTTCTCCATGGTGGACCTGGAGGCGCCGATCAGCTCCTCGCCGTCCAGCCGGATCTCCCCGTTGATCGTGGTGGTCTCCGGGTTGTGCAGGCCGAGCACCGTCAGGTTGGTCACCGACTTGCCGGACCCGGACTCGCCGACGATGCCCAGCGTGGTGCCCTTCTCCACGTCGAAGGAGAGCCCGTCCACCGCGTGGACGACGCCGTCCTCGGTGTGGAAGTCGACGGTCAGGTCACGGACCGAGAGGAAGGGAGTTGACACTTTCTTCAGAACTCCTAGCTCAGCCGGACACGAGGGTCGATGAAGGCGTACAGGATGTCGACGACGATGTTGAAGAAGACGATCGCCCCGGCCGCCACGAGCACCGTGCCCATCAGCATGGGCAGGTCGGAGGTGTCGACGGCCTTGATGGAGAGCCGCCCGAGTCCCTGCAGCCCGAAGGTGGTCTCGGTGATGATCGCACCGCCGATCAGCGTGCCGAGGTCCACGCCGAAGATCGTGATGATGGGCGTCAGGGTGCCGCGCAGGGCGAATCTCATCACCACGGTCCGGCCGGACATGCCCTTGGCCCGCGCGGTGCGGACGTAGTCCTCACTGAGCTGTTCCACCATTGTCGAGCGCGTCATACGGGTGTAGTTGGCGGTGAAGATGATCGCCAGCACCACCCAGGGCAGCGCCAGCCCGCTCGCCCAGGCGATGGGGTTCTCGGTGAACGGCAGGTACTGGGGCCGTTCGAGGATCTGGTTCTTGTAGACGAGGAAGTAGAGCGCGAGCGTGCCGATGAAGTAGATCTGCACGGAGGCGCCGATCAGGGACGACACACTGGCGATCTTGTCCAGCGGCTTGCCCTGGCGCAGGGCCGCGACGATGCCGGTCGCCATGCCGAAGACGAGGAAGACGACCGCCGCGCCGATGGTGAGGGAGACGGTGACCGGCAGCCGGTCCAGGATCGTCTCGAACACCGGCTCGCGGTTGACGAACGAGTAGCCGAGGCAGGGGGCCGGGCAGTGGCCCAGACTCTCGTAGTCGCGGCCGACGAAGATGCCGGCCAGCCAGGCCACGAACTGGGCGAACAGGGGCTGGTCCAGTCCCAGGTTGTGCCGCGCCTGCTCCAGGAGATCGGGCGGGCAGACCTTGCCGCAGGCGAGCCTCGCCGGGTCGGCGGGCACGGCGAAGAAGAGGAAGAACGTGACCGCGGCGATGATCAGAAGCGTGACCGCGGCGCCGAGCGTGCGGCGAGTGATGAATGGAAGCATTGCCTGTTTCCCGAGGTGGCTGGGACCGCTGCTGGGGCCTGACGGCCCCTTGGCCGTGACCTCGCGGGGAACGGTGTCGTCCTCCGCGGGGCCACGGCCACCGGTGTCTCCTAAGGCTTCGTGGGCGTTACTGCTTCACGAAGATTCTGTTCGGCTGGACGACCCACGACTGCGGGTCGATCTCCGCGCCGCCGATCTTGGAGCCGTGCAGGGTGTTGGCGATCCGGTTCTCGGCGACGACCAGCGGGGTGATCGTCTCCTGGAGCTCCTTGTCCAGCGCCATCCACGCGGCGTTCTGCGCGTCGATGTCGGTCATCGCGGTGATCTCGTCCATCTTCTTGGTGAGCGCCTCGTCCTTCAGGTGCGAGTAGTTCGGCGCACCGTCGGCGATCGGGCCGAAGATGACGGGCATGACCGTCGAGCCGGACGGCCAGTCGGCGCCCCAGCCGCCCCAGTACAGGTCGAACTCGTTCTTCGTCAGGCCGATGGAGTCGTAGTAGGTCTTGCGGTCCAGCGGCTTGGCCACGACCTTGATGCCGGCCTTCTCCAGAGCGCTCTTGATCACGACGGTGACCTGCTCCTGGACCGGCGTCTGGTTGTAGGCGTAGACGATGGTCGGCGTCGGGTTGCTCGACTCGGCCAGCAGCTGCTTGGCCTTCTCGATGTCACCCTCGGGCTTGGTCGTCTTGTCGAACAGGTCGTAGGGCTGGTAGCCGACCGTGGTGTTCTCGTTGAGGATGGTGGTGGGCAGCGCCGCGGCGGCCGGGCCGCCCATGGTCTGCTGGATCTGCTTGGAGGGCCACGCGTAGTTGATGGCCTGGCGGATCTTCTGGTCCTTCATCCGGTCAAGGTTGAAGTAGTAGTAGTTCCCGTACGGCGAGGGGCTCTTCATCAGACGGGGCGCCAGCGCCGGGTCGCCGAGCACCTGCTGCAGCCGCTCCGGGGGAACGGTCGCGTAGAAGGTGAAGGCGGTCTGGTCCGGGCCCGCGTCCGCCATCAGGCGGTCGGTGATCTGCAGGGGCTCCTGGCCGAACTCCAGACGCCACTTGTCGGGGTAGGCGCCGCGGATCGGGTCGGTGGCCGCGTCCCAGTTCGGGTTGCGCTCAAGGTCGATGGACTTGTCGACCACGTGGTTCTTGATGATGTACGGGCCGCTGGAGACGGGGGCCTTGTCGTACTTCTCCTTGGTGTCCTTGGCCTTGGGCACGATGCCGTAGCCGCCCATGGCGAAGGCGTAGTTGGCGTCGGCGTGCGGCGTCTTGAACTTGTAGACGATCGTCTTGTCGTCCGGCGTCTCGATGCTGTCCAGGCGCTTGCCGTCGTAGGGGCCCTGGTAGGCCTTCTTGTGGTCGACCTCGGTCAGCCACTGCTGGATGTAGGTCGGGCCCTGGGTGATGAAGGACGCGAACGTCCGCTCCATGCTCCACTTCACGTCCTCGGACGTGATGGGCGTGCCGTCCTCCCACTTCACCCCGTCCTTGAGGGTGAAGGTCCAGGTCTTGCCGCCGTCGGAGGGGGTGCCGGTGTCGGTGGCCAGGTCGCCGACCAGCTTGTACTCGCTCTTGTCGGTGCGCTTGTAACCGGTCAGGGTACGCGCGATCAGGAGGGAGAAGTTCGTCTCGGTGTTGACGTAGAGCTGGCCTGGGTCGAGGTGGGAGAAGTCGTCCCGGTCGATCATCGTGACGGTGCCGCCCTTGACGACACCCTCCGGCTCGATGGCGGGGCCCTTGGAGTCCTCCGCGGTGCCGACCGTGATGGTCGGCGCCTTGTAGGAGGGCTCCACGGCGGGGGCGGACGCACCGGCGGAGCCGCTGGGAGCGGCGGGGGCGCCCTGGTTGCCCTCGGCGCACGCGCTGGTAAGTGCGAGCGCGCCTATGGCGAGTACGGCCATCGCTGACCGCGTACGGACTTTCATCTCTCTCCTATCGGATCTAACGCTTGAGCTTGGGGTCGAAGGCGTCGCGGACCGAGTCACCGAGAAGGTTGAAGGCGATCACGAAGATCAGCAGAGCCGCGCCGGGGAAGATCAGGTAGGTGATGTCGTTCCGGTAGACCTCGGTGCCCCGCAGGAACATCCGGCCCCAGTCGGGGATGGGCTCGATCATGCCGACACCCAGGAAGGACAGGGCCGCCTCGGCGGTCACCATCGCGGGCAGCAGCAGTGTCGACTGGATCAGGATCGGCGTCCACAGGTTGGGCAGCAGCTCCTTGAAGATGATCCGGGCGGGTGAGGCGCCGGTCACCTTGGCGGCCTCGACGAACTCCCGTTCGCGCATGGAGAGCACCTGGCCGCGCAGCAGCCGGGCGATGCCGGCCCAGCCGAAGGCCGTCAGCAGGGTGATGAGCGTCACCGCCCGCAGCCAGACCGGGGTCTCCTCGGAGGGGTCGACGAAGAGGTTCTCCACCACCGGCATGAACGCGATGATGAACAGGGTCGAAGGGAACGACAGGACGATGTCGATCAGGCGGCCGATGAAGTAGTCGGTTCTGCCCCCGGAGTACCCGGCGACGATGCCCATGACGATACCGATCATCGTGATGAGGACCGTCGCGGTCATGGCGATCAGCAGCGAGGTCCTGATCCCGTAGACGAGCTGCATGAACACGTCACGGCCCAGGCCCGGCTCGATGCCGAACCAGAAGTCCGAGCTCATGCCGCCGTTGGGCAGCACCGGGTAGCCGAAGTCGTTCAGCAGTCCCGGGGTGTCCTGGCCGTAGAGGGTGGAGTGGTCCTTGCCGTAGAGCCAGGAGATGACCGGCGCGAGGATCGCGACGAGGAAGAAGAAGATCACCACGCCGGCCGAGGCGATGCCGGTGGGGTCGCGGCGGAAGCGCAGCCACATCAACTGGCCGGGGGAACGGCCCACCGTCTCCGGTGTCTTCACCGCGGGGGGTTCCCCGGTGGTGGACGCGGCTGGTGCAGGGATGGTCATCGTGCGGGCGCTCCCAACGAGCATGGCTGAGCCTGATCCTTGGAACCATCGCAAAACAGTCAAGGTCAAATCAATGGTCTGCTCCTTACTCATTTTATTGTTGTGTAATTTCCACCTGTTCGTAGCTTCAATTCCGTTGACGCGGCGGGGGGGTGGGGTGAAAGAATCGGGGCACTTAAAAGCTGCTTTTCACGGATCTGTGACACTTTGATGACCTGGTCGTGACACCCTCGTCTGGATCCCGTTCCGCTTGTGTCACAGACCCGGGACATGTGTGCCCAGACCCCCTCCGGTAGCGTAATTAACCACTTACGAGGGAGGCGGCGCATGGATCACGGGTTGTTCGGACCGGATTCGGTGACCTGGAAGGTGATGGGCGAGCCGATCCTGCTCGTCGGAGGCTTCAGGGCGCTGCTCATGCAGGGCCTGCACCCCCGGGCGATGCGCGGGGTCGCGCAGAACTCGGCGCTCATGGACCCCGCGGAGGCCTGGTCCCGCTTCGCGCGCACCACCGAGTTCGTCCGGGTGCGCACCTACGGTACGACCGAGGAGGTCGCCCGCGCGGGGGCCAGGGTCAGGAAGATCCACGCGAGACTCACCGCCCTCGACCCCGACACCGGCGAGCGGTTCCGTCTCGACGACCCCGCCGCGCTGCTCTGGGTCCATGTCGGCGAGGTCGACTCCTACCTGTCGGTCGCCCGGCGGGCCGGAGTGGGCCTGAGCGGCGAGGAGGCCGACAGGTTCGTCGCGGAGTGGCGCCGCGCGGCCGAGGTCGTCGGCCTGCGCCCCGAGGACGTGCCCGGCTCGGTCGGCGAGCTGGACGACTACATCCGGGCCTGCCGTCCGGGTCTCTACTTCGCGCCCGAGGTGCCCCATCCGCTCAGGCAGTCGCTCAACGCGCCGCTCCCGGCGCGCCTGATCCCGCTCAAGCCGGTGTTCCCCATGGTCACCCTGCTCGCCTTCGCGACCCTGCCGCGCTGGGCCCGCAGGCTCTACGGGCTGCCTGCGACCCCGCTGGGAGACCTGTGGGCGACGGCCTCCCTGCGGGCGCTGCACACCGGCATCGGTCTGGTGCCCGCTCCGGTGCGTTACTCCCCGGACGCGCGGCGGGCTCGGAGGGTGATCGCCGAGCGCGCCGCGTGATTTGACCAAGCGCTCGCTTGGTCCATATGCTGGAGGGGTGTGCGGTGCGGTTTGCCGGACATGGCACACTGGTGTACGGGAAGCGGGCCGCCTGTGGCGCGCTTTCCGAAGCAAGACAGAGCAGCGTGCTCCGGGGTCGGTGAAATTCCGAGCCGGCGGTTACAGTCCGCGACCCGGTCGAATCCATCGACCGGTTGACCTGGTGAAACTCCAGGACCGACGGTTAGAGTCCGGATGGGAGGAAGCGCGCGAGCGGAGAGTGCCCTTTGGGGTCCTCCGCTGACCGGGTGTACGCACCCATCGAATTCCCCGGGGCCCGCCGTGGCAGACAGCTACTGGCGAGTAGGAGACCTCGGGTGACTGATCGGACGCGGACGCGCCCAGTGGCCGGGCACGCCCCCCACGGGCATGGCGCCGCCGGCCCCCACCATTCCCTGACCGGGCACACCGGCTTATCCCGCTCTCCGAGCGCATGCCCCGCCGGCCCCCACGCGGCTTCCCGCCCCTCGGCGATGTTCCGCCTCCGGCCCCGCGACACCTCGGCCGCCCGCCTTCGCGCGGTCCCCTGCAAGGAGATGTGAATGTTCACCGGAATCGTCGAAGAACTGGGTGAGATCGCCGGGATCGAGCAGCTGAGCGACGCGGCCAGGCTGTCCATCCGGGGCAGGACGGTCACCTCGGACGCCGGGCACGGCGACTCGATCGCCGTCAACGGCGTCTGCCTGACCGTGGTGGACGTGGCCGGTGAGGTGTTCACCGCCGACGTGATGAAGGAGACCCTCGACCGCAGCTCCCTCGGCGCGCTGAGGCCCGGCTCCCCGGTCAACCTGGAGCGCGCGGTCCGCGCCGACCAGCGACTGGGCGGCCACATCGTGCAGGGTCACGTGGACGGGACGGGCGTCCTGCTGTCGCGGGAGCCCGGCGAGCACTGGGAGGTCGTCCGCATCTCCCTCCCGTCCGACCTCGACCGCTACGTGGTCGAGAAGGGGTCGATCACGGTCGACGGCATCAGCCTGACCGTGGTGAGCGTCGGCTCCGGCGGCTTCGCCGTCAGCCTCATCCCCACCACTCTGCGCCTGACCACCCTCGGTGCCAAGCAGCCCGGAGACCCGGTGAACCTCGAGGTCGACGTGATCGCCAAGCACGTCGAGAAGCTCGTCGGCGCGTACGCCCCCGCGAGCACGGACGGCCGGGCCGGCAGGGGGGACGAGCGGTGAACCGGGCGGAAGCGGGATTCGAGGCCCCCGTGCCGGTCCCGGTCGGATTCGTCAACTGGCTCAAGGAGCACAGGTCGCGGACCGTGCTCGTCCCCGAGGAGGCCGTGTGATCAAGCTGGACCCGATCGAACGCGCGATCGCCGACACCCGCGAGGGCAAGGCGGTCGTGGTCGTCGACGACGAGAACCGGGAGAACGAGGGCGACATCATCTTCGCCGCGTCCAAGGCCACGCCGGAACTGCTGGCCTTCACCATCCGGCACAGCAGCGGCGTGGTCTGCGTGCCGATGCGCGGTGAGGACCTCGACCGGCTCGGCCTGCCGCTGATGGTGCACGACAACAGGGAACGCCTGCGCACCGCGTACACGATCAGCGTGGACGCCAGGGACGGGGTGAGCACCGGGATCTCCGCCGCCGACCGGGCCCGCACGATCCGTCTCCTGGCCGACTCCGCGACCGACCCGTCCGAGCTGGTACGGCCGGGTCACGTCTTCCCGCTCCGGTACCGGGAGGGCGGTGTCCTGGTCAGGCGCGGCCACACCGAGGCGGCCGTGGACCTGGCCAGGCTCGCCGGGCTGAGCGAGTCCGGCGTGCTCGCCGAGGTCGTCAACGACGACGGGACCATGATGCGGCTGCCGGAGCTGCGCCGCTTCTGCGACGAGCACGACCTGGCGCTCGTCTCGATCGAGCAACTGGTGGAGTTCCGGCGCAGGACCGAGCGGATGGTGACCAGGGTCGCCGAGACCCTGCTGCCGAACAGGTTCGGCGTGTGGCGGGCCTACGGCTTCGCGAGCTCGGTGGACGGCGGCGAGCATCTGGCCCTGGTCTTCGGCGACATCGAGGACGGCGAGAACGTCATGGTCAGGGCGCACTCCGAGTGCCTGACCGGCGACGTGCTCGGGTCGCTGCGGTGCGACTGCGGGGTGCAGCTGGAACACGCGATGTCCCGGATCGCCGCCGAGGGCCGAGGCGTGATCGTCTACCTGCGCGGGCACGAGGGACGCGGCATCGGGCTGCTGGCCAAGCTGCGGGCGTACAGCCTTCAGGACGCCGGCAGCGACACGGTCGACGCCAACCTGGAGCTCGGACTGCCGGTGGACGCGCGGGAGTTCTCCAACGCCGGGCAGATTCTCGCGGACCTGGGGGTGAAGTCGATCCGGCTGCTGACCAACAACCCGGCCAAGCTGCGCGGCATGGACGGCTACGGCATCAAGGTGATCGGTCGTGAGCCCATGCCGGTGGCGATGAACCCCTACAACGAGAAGTACCTGTCGGTCAAGCGCGACCGCCTTGGTCACGACATCCCCCAGGAGCGCGAATGAGCGAGCGTGGCAGGAGAGCCGGTATGGACGGGGTGTTCGCGAACGCGAACCGTGAGCGGAGTGAGTTGATCAGATGAGCGGGACAGGACGGCCGGTGGTGTCGGCCGTGGACGCGCGGGGGCTGACCGTCGGCATCGTGGCCGCCCGGTGGCACGAGGAGATCACCGATCAGCTCGTGGCGCGGGCCGTACAGGCGGGGGAGGACAGCGGCGCGGCGGTGACCGTGGTCCGGGTGGCCGGCTCGCTGGAGATCCCGGTCGTGGTGCAGGCCCTGGCCAGGCGCTGCGACGCGGTCGTCGCCCTCGGAGCCGTGATCCGCGGGGAGACCGCCCACTTCGACTACGTCTGCGACTCCGTCACCGCGGGCCTGACCCGGATCTCCCTCGACGAGCAGGTCCCGGTCGGCAACGGAGTGCTGACCTGCGAATCCCTCGACCAGGCCGTGGACAGGTCGGGGGTGCCGGGCAGTCACGAGGACAAGGGCTACGAGGCCACCGTCGCGGCGCTGGAGGCGGCGCTGCTGCTGCGCGAACTCCGCTCCTAGAGCACCGCCGACGCACCCCGCCGCGCCGTGTGATCGGTGCGGCGGGGACGTGCGATAGGTTGCCATCGGCACCGTGACCAGCCGTCGCAGCCGTTTTGATCGGTGGTTTCCCGAAGGATCGTGATCTGAGAGTGAGCCCGGAGAGCGTCTCCCCGCCCCCGTTGCCCGTCGTCTGGCGGCCCAAGAACGGGCGGATCGTGGCCTACGGCTTCGCGGGCGTGATCACGCTCGGCGCCATCCTGATGGCGATCTTCCTGCCGGCGCCGTTCACGCTGGCCGACAGGATCGGGATGCTCGTGCTGGGCCTCCTGATCGCCGGGGCCCTCCACCTGCTGGGGCGGTGCCGGGTGGAGGCCGACGAGCGGGGGATCACCGTCGTCAACCCGCTGAGGGTGCGCCGTTACGAGTGGGCCGAGGTGCTCGGGGTCACCCTGACCGCCCACGAGCCCTGGGCGAAGATCGACTTCGCCGACGGGATCACGGTCGGCGCCATGGGCCTGCAGGGGTCGGAGAAGAAACGCACGATGCGCCAGGTCCACGAGCTCGCCGCCCTCATCAGGGAGCGCGGCGAGGCGGACGAGGCCCGCTGAACCGCCGGCGGGCCGTCACCGCCTGAACGCGCCGGGTCCGGCGAGCCCCGTGGGGCCACTGTGGGGTCGCTGCGGGGCCGCTGTGGAACCCCGCGCGGCCGGGGTTCTCGGTGCTCAGGTCTCCTCGGCGAACCGCTCGGTCTTGTCGGTGTCGCCGGCCACGAGCAGGATGTCGCCGCTCTGCACCACCGTCTCCGAGGTGGCGTAGGTGAACCCGCCACCGGGCTTCTTGATGCCGACCACGGTGACCCCGTACTCGCTGCGGATGCCCAGCCGGCCCAGGCTCTTGCCGTCCGCCCACCCGGGCGCCATGGTCTTGATCAGGGCGTAGCCCTCGTCGACCTCCAGATAGTCGAGCATCCGCCCGATGACCAGGTGCGCGACCCGCTCGCCCATGTCGTGTTCCGGCTGCACCACGCGGTGCGCGCCGACCCGCTGCAGGATCCGGCTGTGCTGCAGACTGATCGACTTGGCCCAGATGTCCGACACTCCCAGGTCGGTCAGGATCGAGGTGGTCAGGATGCTCGCCTCGATGTCGGTGCCGATGCCGACCACGGCCCGGCCGAACTCCGCGATGCCGAGCTGCCGGAGGGCGTCCGGGTCCGTGGAGTCCGCGCACACCACGTGGGTGAGCCTGCCGGAGAAGTGCTGGACGTTCTTGGAGTCGTTGTCCACGCCGAGCACCTCGACGTCGCGGCTCACCAGCTCCGCCGCCAGAGCGCCGCCGAACCGCCCGAGACCGATGACCACGACCGCGTCGCCGCGGTTCTTCTTGTCAACCAACGAGGGGACGCTCCTCCGGATATCGGAACCGACGGGTCTGGACGTGCAGTGCCAGCGCGGCGCCCAGGGTCACCGGGCCGAGCCGCCCGACGAACATCAGGACGGTCAGGATCAGGTGCCCCGCGGTGCCGACGTCGGCGGTGATCCCCGTCGACAGCCCGACCGTGCCGAAGGCGGAGATCACCTCGAACAGTATGCGGTCGAGCTTGAAGGGGGTCGCCGTCATCATCGCGAACGTTCCCACCGCGACCGACGCCACACTCAGCAGCGCGATCGTCAGGGCCTGGCGCTGGAGCTGCTCGGGGACGCGGCGGCGGGCCGCCGAGACGTCGGGCTCGCCGCGCAGCTCGGCGAGGATCACGAAGCCCAGGAGTGCGAACGTCGTCACCTTGATGCCGCCCGCGGTGCCCGCGCTACCCGCGCCGATGAACATCAGCACGTCGCTGACCAGCCAGGAGTTCTCGCTCATCTGGGAGGTGTCGACGGAGTTCAGGCCGCCGCTGCGGGTCATCGTGCTGTGGAAGAACCCGGCCATGATCCGTAGTCCCGGGGAGAGACCGCCCATCGTGCCGGGGTTGTTCCATTCGATGACGGTGATGGCCAGCGTCCCGCCGAGCAGCAGCACCGCGGTCATCCACAGTGTGATCTTGGCGTGCAGCGACCAGCGCGACGGGCGACGCCAGTTCTCCCTCAGAACGGCGTAGACCGGGAAGCCGAGACCTCCGGCGATCACCGCCAGCGCGAGCGGGAGGCAGATCCACGGGTCGGTGACGAACCCCATGACGCTGTCCGACCAGAGGGCGAACCCGGCATTGGTGAATGCCGAGATTGCATGAAAAATCCCGTAATAGATGGCGCGGCCGACCGGCTCTCCGTACCCGATCACGAAGCGGGCGGCGAGCGCCGAGGCGGTCAGCACCTCGGCGACCAGCGTGACCTTGGCGACTCCCACGATCACCCGTCGCACGTCGCCGGGCCCGAGGGTCTTGGTCTCGGCCTGGGTGTTCAGGCGGGCGCGCAGGCCGAGCTTGCCGGAGACGAGCACGGCCAGGATCGAGGCGAGCGTCATGATCCCGAAGCCACCGATCTGCATCAGCACCATGAGCACGATCTCGCCGAAGAGCGACCAGTGCGCCGCGGTGTCGTGCATGGCCAGCCCGGTCACGCAGACCGCGGAGGTGGCGGTGAACAGGGCCGACGTCCACGAGGCATGCTGACCCTCCTCGACCGCCACGGGTAGCGACAGCAGCCCCGTACCGGTGAGGACCACGGCCAGGAACGCCACCACGACGACTCTGGACGGGGTGTTGATCTGGCCGAGGAGGTTCTTCACAGGGGGTGAGGATACTTCTTCGAGGGGCGGCGGTGGACCTGTCCGCCCTCGATACCCGACGCCGCCTCGCCGGGCCGGTTCCTCCCGCTGCCTCCCGGTGCCGCGGGTGCGGCGCGACAACGCGAGAACGCGACCACCGGGCGTAACCTGAGGTGGTGGTCAGGCGGACAATTGAGACATCCAACGTGCAGTCACCCGCGCAGCTGGCGGAGCTGCTCGACGAGCAGTCGTATCTGGCCGATACCGGGCTCGCCACGGCCGCCTTTCTCGCACTGCGGATGGGGCGCCCGCTGCTCCTCGAAGGCGAGGCCGGCGTCGGCAAGACCGAGCTGGCCAGAACCCTGGCCGCGCTGCTCGGGGCGCCGCTGATCCGCCTGCAGTGCTACGAGGGGCTGGACGCCGCCCAGGCGCTCTACGACTGGGACTTCGCCCGCCAGCTCCTGCACCTGAAGGCGGCGGAGGCGGGTGGGATCACCGACGCCGCCCGGCTGGAGGGGGAGGTCTACGATCGAAGGTTCCTGATCGCCAGGCCGCTGCTGAAGGCGATCGAGACCCAGCCCTCGGTATTGCTCATCGACGAGGTCGACCGCGCCGACGTGGAGTTCGAGGCGATCCTGCTGGAGGTGCTCTCGGACTTCGCGATCTCCATCCCCGAGCTCGGCACGGTCCGCGCCGCGCGGCCGCCGGTGGTCGTGCTGACCTCCAACCGCACCCGCGAGGTACACGACGCCCTGAAACGGCGCTGCCTCTACCACTGGCTGGAGCACCCCTCCTTCGAGCGGGAGGTGGCGATCCTGCGCAGGCGGCTCCCCGACTGTTCCGCGATCCTGGCCGAGCAGGTCGCTCACGCGACGGGACGGCTCCGCGAGGCCGACCTGATCAAGCCGCCGGGGATCGCCGAGACCCTCGACTGGACCGAGGCACTCCTGGCTCTCGGATCCCGTGAGCTCGACCCCGACGTGGCGGCGGCCACCCTGGGCGCCCTGCTCAAGCACAGGGAGGACCACGAGACCGTGCTCGGGAACGGATTCTTCGGTGTGGCCCGGCGCTGACGGCCCCGGCTTCCCCACCGGCGCGACCGGTGCTCCGGCGGATCGGGACACCGGCGGCCCGCCCGCCACGGATGACGGCGCCGCCCTTCCCGCCGGGAACGGCGAGGACCTGGTCGCGGTCATGACCGGTTTCGCCAGGACCCTGCGTGCCGCGGGGGTGCCCGCCGATCACGAGCGAACCCAGGGCCTGCTCCGCGCCCTGTCCCACCTGGACGCCGCGGAGCCCACCGACGTCTACTGGGCGGGCAGGCTCACGCTGTGCGCCTCGGCCGACGACCTGCCCCGCTACGACCGGGTCTTCGCGGCCTACTTCGAAGGGCGGCGCGCGGGCCGCGCGAGACCGGCGGCGATCACCGTCACCCGGCACACCGCGGCGCTGCCGCAGACCCGGCCCGATCGGGAGGAGAGCGGTGACTCCCCCGCGCTCGCGGCGACCGCGAGCGCGACGGAGGTGCTGCGCACCCGTGACGTGGCCAGGATGACGGGTCCGGAGCTGGCCGAGGTACACCGGCTGCTCGCCCTGCTGCGGGCGGGCCGGGAACGGCGCCGGTCGCGACGTTTCAGGCCCTCGCGCCGGGGGCGGCTGGACGGCAGGGCGACGATTCGCGAGACCCTGCGCAGGGGCGGGGAGATCGCCGGTCTCCGCTACCGCGCGCACCGGACCAGACCCCGCAGGGTCGTGCTGCTGGTCGACGTCAGCGGCTCCATGACCCCGTACGCGGACACGCTGCTCCGCCTGGCCCACGCGCTGGTCAGGTCGGAGCCCGGGGCCACCGAGGTGTTCAGTGCGGGCACCCGGCTGACGCGGCTCACCGCCGAGCTGAGCCACCGCGACCCGGCCACCGCGATGAACGCCGTCTCCCGTGCCATTCCCGACTGGAGCGGTGGCACCCGGCTGGGTGCGGAACTCCGGCGGCTCCTGGCGCTGAACGACGCGGCCGGCGCGACGGTGGTGATCGCGTCCGACGGGTGGGAGCGCGGCGACGTCTCGCTGCTGGGGGCGGAGATGGCCAGGCTGTCGCGGACGGCCCACCGGGTGATCTGGGTGAACCCGCACAAGGGGCAGGAGGGCTACCAGCCGCTCACCGCCGGCATGCGGGCCGCCCTTCCGCACATCGACGACTTCGTGGCCGGGCACAGCCTGGCCGCCTTCGAAGAGCTGGCAATGCTGCTGGGAGGCACTCGTGCGTGATGTTCTGTCGCAGGTCCTGCGCTGGTGGGAGGCGGGAGAGACGTTCGGCCTGGCCACCGTGGTCGACACCTTCCGCAGCGCCCCCCGGCCGCCGGGGGCGTCCATGGCGGTGCTCGGCGACGAGGCGGAGGGCAGCGTCTCGGGTGGCTGCGTCGAGGGGGCCGTCTACGAGCTGGCCCAGGAGGTGGTCTCCTCGGGCAGGCCCGTCCTGCAGCGGTACGGGGTGAGCGACGACGACGCCTTCTCCGTCGGCCTGACCTGCGGCGGCATCTTGGACGTGTTCGTCGAGCCGGTCTCTGCGAAGACCTTCCCCGAGCTGGGGTCGGTCGCCGCCTCGGTGCTCGGGCACGAGCCGGTGGCGGTGGCGACGATCCTGTCCGGGCCGGGCGCGGTGGGCAGCCGCCGGGTGATCTGGCCGGACCGCTCCTCGGGCTCCCTGGGGGTGGACCGGCTGAACGAGGCGGTGGACGACGACGTACGGGGCATGCTGGCGCAGGGGCTGACGGGCGTCCGCAGGTACGGGGCACAGGGGGAGCGGCGGCTCGACGAGTTGTCGGTCTTCGTGCAGTCCTTCGCGCCGCCGCCCCGGATGCTGGTCTTCGGCGCGATCGACTTCGCCGCCGCGGTCGCCAGGATCGGCAAGTTCCTCGGTTACCACGTGGTCGTGTGCGACGCCCGGCCGGTCTTCACCACGGCCAAGCGCTTCCCCGAGGCCGACGAGGTGATCGTCAAGTGGCCGCACGACTACCTCACCTCGGTCACCGTGGACGAGCGGACCGCGATCTGCGTGCTCACCCACGACCCCAAGTTCGACGTCCCCCTGCTGGAGGTGGCCCTGCGCACCCCGGCGGGCTACGTCGGCGCCATGGGATCGCGCCGTACCCACGAGGACCGGCTGGCCAGGCTCGCGCGGGCGGGGCTGGGGGAGGCCGAGCTGAAGCGGCTCCGCTCGCCGATCGGCCTGGATCTGGGCGCGCGCACCCCCGAGGAGACCGCGGTCTCCATCGCCGCCGAGCTGATCCAGCTGCGCTGGGGCGGCTCGGGCAGGCCGCTGACCGACGGCTCCGGCCGGATCCACGGCGACGGCTCGGTTCACGGCGATGACCCGGTTCACGGCGACGGGCCCGGCGCGTGAGTACGGCCGGAGCGGAACCGGCGGGAACGGTGAGCGCGGGGCTGCTGCTGGCCGCCGGGTCCGGCTCGCGGCTCGGCACGCCGAAGGCGCTGGTGGAGTTCGGCGGGGAGCGGCTGGTGGACCGGGGGGTCAGGGTGCTCCAGGACGGTGGCTGCCGGCCCGTGGTCGTGGTGCTCGGGGCGGCCGCCGTCCGGGTGCCGGGGGCGCTGACCGTCCACAACCCGGACTGGAGTTCGGGGATGGGCTCCTCGCTCAGGGCCGGTCTGGACGCGATCCCCGCCACCGCCGAGCACGTGGTGATCAGCCTGGTGGACCAGCCGTTCGTCGGCCCGGCGGCGGTGGAGCGGCTCATCCGGGCCGCGGAGCGGGGTGCCTCGGTCGCCGTCGCCACCTACGGCGGGGCGCGGCGGAACCCGGTGCTGATCGCCAGGGAGCACTTCGCGGAGGTCTCCCGGCTCGCGACCGGCGACGCCGGAGCACGCCCGTTCCTGAAGGCCCATCCCGAACTGGTCGTCGCGGTCCCCTGCGACGACGTGGCGGACCCCGCCGACATCGACACCCCGGCGGACCTGTCGGCGCTGCGGGCCCGCTCCGACGTCGCCGCCCGAGCCGCCCGGCCCGGCTGAGCCCGGCGGCTTCACGGGCCTGTTCCGGCCTCGCCGCCCGAGTCGCCGCCTGAGTCGCCGCCCGAACCCCCTGAGCCCCACCTGGGCGGACCCGCCGGAGCCAAGGGCCCGTTCCGGCCTCGCCGCCCGAGCCCTCCGGGCCTTCCGGACCCTCAGGCCCGGCTGGTCAGTCCGGTCAGTCCGGTCAGTCCGGTTTCTGGGAGGTCAGGCGCAGCGAGGCGAAGGCGGCGCGGTGGTCGCTGCCCGCAGCCCGCTCGACGCCCGCCCCGGTGGCGGTCAGGCCGCGGTAGAGGATGTGGTCGGGACGGGTGACGGGGAAGGCCGCGGGCCAGGTGAAGCCGAACCCCGTACCGGCCTCCTGCTGGGCGTCCGACAGCGGCGGCACCAGGCCGGAGCGCTTGCGGTCGGTGGTGGCGGTGTTGAGGTCGCCGAGCAGCAGCAGGCGCGCGCTGCCGTCCTTGTCGATCATCCTGCGGGCGTAGGCGAGGGTCTCGTCACGCTGCGCGGTCTGGCCCGGCCGGGCGGAGGCGAGGTGCATGACGTACACGGTCAGTCTCCCCTTGGGGGTGGCGACCACCGCTCGCAGCGCCCGTGCCCAGTCGAGGCCGATGTCGGCCTTGCGGGCCTCGACGATCGGGAACCGGCTCCACAGGCCGACCGTGGCGATCCGGTAGTGATGGGGAAAGCGTTCGCTGAGGATCTCCGCCGCCGGGCCTCCTGCGGTCAGCTCCTGCACCGCGACCAGGTCACGGCCCTTGGAGACCGACCGTACGGCCTCGGCCGAGTCGGCGTTGGCCGCGCCCACGTTGAGCGTGGCGACCGACAGGTCGCTGGGGCCGCCGGGCGGGCTGCGCAGCAGCGTCGGGCCGAACATGAGGCCCCAGACGATCGCCGGGAGCAGCGTCGCGAAGATCACCTGCCATGAGCGGGTGGCCAGCGCGCAGATCAGCAGGATGGGTATCGCGACGCCGAGCCAGGGAAGGAGGCTCTCCAGCACGGGGGTGAACCCGCCCAGTTCCGGCAGGAGCCGGTGCCCTCCAAGAGTCAGGGCCAGGGCTCCCGCCACCACGATGATCGACCGCCTCAGCACACCCCTCCTCGTCGCCGTCAAAGATCCCCTACCCCGGAATGCGTAGGCTACCGGCCCGGCGGGCGGGGCTTGGTGCTTCGGCGGTGAGTCGATAGCCTTTACAGCCAAGGCAACGGAACAACATTCGGTTTCGTCGGCGCTGCGGAAGGACGATCTCACGATGCGTATCGGTATGGCCCTGAGCTACTCGGGAGGCTTCAAGGAGACGGTGGCCGAACTGGCCGACTACGAGAGGGCCGGCCTCGACATCGTCTTCGTCGCCGAGGCATACAGTTTCGACGCGGTCAGCCAGCTGGGCTACATCGCGGCCAAGACCGAGAGGCTGCAGATCGCCTCCGGCATCCTGCCGATCTACTCCCGCACCCCCACCCTGCTGGCCATGACCGCGGCGGGCCTGGACTACGTCTCCGACGGCCGCTTCACCCTCGGCCTGGGGGCCTCGGGACCGCAGGTCATCGAGGGCTTCCACGGTGTCCCGTACCACGCCCCGCTCGGACGCACCCGCGAGGTCATCGAGATCTGCCGCCAGGTGTGGCGGCGTGAGCGCCTGAACTACGAGGGCAGGCACTACACCGTCCCGCTCCCCGCGGACCAGGGGACCGGTCTCGGCAAGCCGCTGAAGCTCATCAACCACCCGATCCGCGACCGCATCCCCGTCGTGATCGCCGCCATCGGTCCCAAGAACGTCGAGCTGGCCGCCGAGCTGGCCGAGGGCTGGGAGCCGATCTTCTACATGCCGGAGAAGGCCGCCGAGGTGTGGGGGGCCTCCCTGGCGGCGGGCCGGGCCAAGCGGGACCCGGCGCTGGGAGAGCTGGACGTGATCGCCCAGGCGTCGCTGGCCATCGGCGACGACGTCTCGGGCTGGCTGGAGCTGGGCCGCCCGATGGCCGCCCTCTACATCGGCGGGATGGGGGCCAAGGGCAGGAACTTCTACAACGACCTCGCCCGCAGGTACGGCTACGAGAAGGAGGCCGAGCAGATCCAGAACCTCTACCTGGAGGGAAAGAAGGACGAGGCAGCCGCACTCGTTCCGGGGGAGATGCTGGAGAAGATGTCGCTGATCGGCTCGGAGGGGCATGTCAGGGAGCGGCTGCAGGCGATGCGCGAGTCGGGTGTCACGACCATCAACGTCGCCCCGCTGGGACGCACCCACGCAGAGCGCCTGCGGCTCATCGAGAAGGTCAGGGAACTCGCCTCCTGACCCGCCGCGCGGGAGACCGGGAGCCGGTGGGCGTGCGATCGGCGGGTTCCGGTTCCGGGAGGGGCCGGCGAGATAGGGCCAAGAGGACGACATTGGTCAAATCGGCCAATAACATGCGTGCCATGACCGTCATCCACGTACGGCGCCGTGAGAACCTCGCGGCCCTTCTCCCCGCTCACGAGGCGGATGCGATCCTGGTCACCGGCGGCGTGAACGTGCGCTACCTGACCGGCCTGGCCAGCTCCAACGCGGCGGTCCTGGTCCGGGCCGACGCCGGCGCCACGCTGGCCACCGACTCCCGCTACATCGGGGCCGCCCGGCGGCTGTGCGCCGACATCGAGGTGGTCGAGGAACTCGACGTCGCCGGGGCGCTGCTGCCGGAGAGCGGCCGGACGGGCATCGAGGCCGACCACATGTCCGTCGCCACCTACTTCCGGCTGGGCGGCGACCGGCTCCGCCTGTCGAAACTGGTGGAGTCGGTGCGCATGGTCAAGGACGACGCCGAGATCGATCTCATCCGCACCGCGTGCGAGCTCACGGACCGGGCCTTCGCCGAGGTCCTGCCCGAACTGCGTCCGGGGCTGACCGAGAAGGAGGTGGCCAGGGCGCTGGAGCGCCGGATGGTCGAGCTGGGCGCGGACGGGCTCGCCTTCGACACGATCGTCGCGAGCGGGCCCAACGGCGCGATCCCGCACCACTCGCCCTCGGACCGGCCGCTGGAGCGCGGAGACCTGGTCACCATGGACTTCGGGGCGCTGTACCGGGGCTACCACGCCGACATGACCAGAACCGTGGCGATCGGCGAGCCCGCCGGCTGGCAGCGCGAACTGTACGACCTGGTCCGCGCCTCCCAGCGGGCCGGCCGCGGGGCCGTGCGGACCGGTGCGGCGCTCCACGAGGTGGACGCCGCGGCCCGCGACCTGATCGCCGAGGCGGGATACGGGGAGTTCTTCAAGCACGGCCTCGGCCACGGAGTCGGGCTGGAGATCCACGAGATGCCGTTCCTGTCTCCGCGAAAGCCAGAGCCTGACCACGAGCACGCTAGAATAGAGGACCGAGTTCCGGTCACGGTTGAACCTGGGGTATATCTTCCCGGCAGGGGCGGTGTCCGCATCGAGGACACGCTCGTGGCGCGTGATGGCGGGCCGGAACTTCTCACCCGGACGACCAAAGAGCTGCTCGTCCTCTAAGAGCGGCCGTACGCAGGAGAGAACTAGTGGCGACGACGAACGACCTCAAGAACGGCCTGGTGCTCAAGCTCGACGGCGGTGAGCTCTGGGCTGTCGTGGAGTTCCAGCACGTCAAGCCCGGCAAGGGCGGCGCGTTCGTCCGCACCAAGCTCAAGAACGTGCTATCGGGCAAGGTCGTCGACAAGACCTTCAACGCGGGCGTCAAGGTCGAGGTGGCCAACGTCGACAAGCGCGAGATGCAGTTCTCGTACATGGACGGCGACGACTACGTCTTCATGGACACCGAGACCTACGACATGCTCCATGTCTCCAGGGTCGCGGTCGGCGACTCCGCCAACTACCTGCTGGAGAACATGCTGGCCACCGTGGCGATCAACGAGGGCAACGTCCTCTACGTCGACCTGCCCGCGGCCGTCGAGCTGATCGTCGCCGAGACCGAGCCCGGCCTCCAGGGCGACCGCTCCACCGGCGGCACCAAGCCCGCCAAGCTGGAGACCGGTGCCGAGATCAAGGTGCCGCTGTTCATCACCACCGGCGAGAAGGTCAAGGTCGACACCCGCACCGGCGATTATCTCGGCCGCGCCTGATGTCGGCACGGGGTAAGGCGCGCAGGCGCGCGCTGGACATCCTCTTCGAGGCGGAGGCACGGAGCGAGGACCCGCTCAGCGTTCTCGCCGAGCGCCTGGAGCGGGCCGAGCCGCCCGTGAACGAATACACCGCGACGATCGTCGAAGGCGTGTGCAGGCACCGGACGCGCATCGACGAGCTGATCACCGCCTACGCCGACGGCTGGACGCTCGACCGCATGCCCGCGGTCGACCGCAACCTCCTGCGTGGCGGCACCTACGAGCTGCTGTGGATGCCCGACGTCCCCGAGGGCGTCGTCATCAGTGAGTGGGTCAGCCTGGCCTCCGAGCTGTCGACCGACGAGTCGCCGCAGTTCGTCAACGGCCTGATGGCCAGGTTCAAGCAGCTCAAGCCGTCGCTGACGCTCTAGCCGCGCCCCGCGGGGAGCCGATCTCCGTCTCCCCGCCTCGGCGCACATCCCCACGGCTCCTCATCCACTCGCACACCCCCGCAGCCCGGACGGGCGCTCATCCGGCACCTCCCCCGGACGCCCCCCTTTCCCCGCGGATCCGACCGCCTTCCCCCGGGCACGCCGGCCGGGTCCGTCCGCACGGGGAAAAAGACTCGATCAATTACGAGTATGGATAGTCCTTGGGCCGCGCCGGGGGACGCGCGGCGTAGGCTGGGCTCGTCACGTATGAGGAGGCGATCTGAAGTTGCACGCCGTAGGCATCTCACGGCACGCAGGCACCCCGGCGGTCCGCACCGCGGTCGTATGGGACGTCCTGAGCGCCGTGCTGGCCGAACGGGTGGCCGCGACGGGCCGTGACCGGCTCGACATCGTCGACGCCGGGGGCGGCACGGGTGGTTTCGCCGTTCCCCTGGCCGACCTGGGCCACGCCGTGACGGTCGTCGACCCCAGCCCCGACTCGCTCGCCGCGCTGGAGCGCCGCGCGGCGGAGGCGGGGGTGGAGGTGCGCGCCCTGCAGGGTGACGCCGCGGACCTGGGGGAGCTGCTCCCGAGCGGTGGCACCGACCTGGTGCTCTGCCACAGCGTGCTGGAGTACGTGGAGGATCCGGTCGGCGCGGTGACGGCCATGGCCGGCCTGCTGCGCGAGGGCGGCGTGATCAGCGTGCTCGCCGCGAACCCGCTCGCCGCCGCGCTGCATCGGGCCTTCGCCGGGCGCTTCGACGAGGCCCGCCGGGTCCTGGACGACCCCGAGGGCCGCTGGGGCGACCGCGACCCCACCCCCAGGCGCTTCACCCGCGAGGCACTGGAGCGGCTTCTCGCCGTGACCGGCTTCGCGCCCGGCGAGGTGCACGGTGTGCGGATCTTCGCCGACCTGGTGCCCAGCAGGCTGCTCGACGGAGAACCCGGAGCCGCACGCGCCCTGGTCGACCTGGAGCAGGCGGCGGCGGCGCACCCGGTTCTCCGCGACATCGCGACCCAACTGCATGTGCTTGGCCACCGGTGAACACCACATCGAACGCGTGTTCCCGTAGAATGGCGTCGTGTCGAGAAAGCAGCAGATGCCGCGTCCGGAATCGGACCTGGGGACGGACGACACCGGCTGCCCGATCCTCCACGTCGACATGGACGCCTTCTACGCAGGTGTCGAGCTGCGCGATCGCCCCGAGCTCAGCGGAACCCCCGTCATCATCGGCGCGCCCGGCGCGCGCGGGGTGGTGCTCAGCGCCACCTACGAGGCCCGGAGGTTCGGGGTGCACTCGGCCATGCCCATGACCCGGGCCCGACGGCTCTGCCCTCACGCGGTGATCATCCCGCCGAGCCGCGGCAAGTACGCGGAGGTCTCCCGGCGTGTCATGGAGATCTTCCAAACCTTCACCCCCGAGGTCGAGCCGATAGCCTCCGATGAGGCGTTCCTGGACGTCGGCGGGGCACGCAAGCGCCTCGGCCCCCCGGCGGAGATCGCCCGGATGATCCGTGAACAGGTCGTGCGCGAGCAGGGCGTCACCTGCTCCGTGGGAGTCGCCAACAGCAAGTTCGTGGCAAAGCTCGCCTCGCGCCACTGCAAGCCGGACGGACTGTTCGTGGTTCCCGCCGACAGGGTGGTCGACTTCCTGCACCCGCTCCCGGTGGCGGCGCTGTGGGGTGTCGGGGAGCGCACCGAGCGATCGCTGGCCCGGCTCGGCATCAAGACGGTCGGCGATCTCGCCAGGGTCCCGGTGGACACGCTCCGGCGCGAGCTGGGGCAGGCGGCGGGCGAGCACCTCGCGGCGCTCGCCTGGGGGCGTGACGAGCGCCCCGTGACCCCGCACGTTCCCGACAAGAGCATCGGCGCGGAAGAGACATTCGCCACAGACATCGCAGACCCCGTGGAGATCCGCAGGGAGCTTCTCCGGCTCTCCGAGCGGGTCGCGGCCAGACTCAGGCAGGGGGGCAGCGTCGGCCGCACGGTCAGCGTCAAGCTCCGCCGCGCCGACTTCACCACCCTGTCCCGCTCCCGGAGCCTGCGCGAGCCCACAGACGTAGCCAAGATCCTGTACGACGTCGCCTGCGCCCTCTACACCGCCTCCGGCCTGGAGAACGTCCAGCTGAGGCTGGTCGGAGTCCGGGTGGAGAACCTCAGCCCGGCCGACGGGGCGAGCAGGCAGCTCGGCCTCGGAGAGCGTGAGACGGGCTGGCGGGAAGCCGAGCAGGCGATGGACAGGGCCGCCCGCAGATTCGGTCACAATGCGGTGCTCCCGGCCTCCCTTGTTCGCCCGCCGTTTGATGGAATAGATCCATGACGCGGCCTCCGGTTTGGACTACGTTGGACGTTTTCTTTCGTCTACGTCTACAGCCTCGTATTCTGGGGATAACCGACCGCGAGGTTCGGACACCCCGTGTCGTCCGTCACCGTCTTCCCCGTCCTGGGGCTGTCCTTGGGAGGCGCCGTGCCGCTCTCTGAGCACGAGCAGCGCTTGCTCGACCAGATCGAGCAGGCACTCTACGCCGAGGACCCGAAGTGGGCCAATACCGTCAGGATCAGTGATCCCCGCAGCCACTACAGGCGCCGCCTGGTGAAGGCCTCCATCGGCTTCATCCTGGGTGTCGTCCTGCTGATGGTCGGCGTTGTGATCATCAACATCCCGCTCGGCGTCGGCGGTTTCGTGGTCATGCTCGCCGCGTGTCTGTGGGGTCTGTCCAGCTGGAAGCGGATGAACGGGTTCGGTGAGGCCGGCGCGGCCGTACCGTCCGATCAGCCGCGAGGCAAGGGGGGACGCCGCAGTGGCTCCCGCCAGAGCTTCATGGAACGCATGGAGGAGCGCTGGCGCCGTCGTAACGACGAGCACTAGCCGCCGGGCTCGCCGCCGTTCGCGGCGGCGGATCTCCTCCCCGACCCCCTGACGACGAGGGCCGCTCCCGACTGGAAGCGGCCCCTGCCATCCGGTGAACCCGCCCTGCTCAGGCGCCCTTCCCGGTCGGCCTGCGGAGCCGGATGTTCTCCAGCCGGTCGAAGCCGTCCAGCGCCCGCCCGCCGAGCCCCCGCATCCGCAGGAGCGTGGAGGGCGGCAGCAGCACAGCCCTGATCCGCCTGCCACGGGTCACGGTGGCGCCCAGCGCCCGCCGCGCACTTCGCAGGTCCGCACGGAGCGTGCCGGTCTCACCCGGGGTCCTGGCGTAGAGCGTCCGCTCCACCGCCGAGGTGATCCTCCCCAGCGCGGCGGCGGCCTCCGGTTCGAACCCGTACTGCTCCGTCAGCCGCCTGGCCAGCGCGCGCGGGCTCTCACTCGGCTGCCGTGACATCCCGTAGTCGCACAGCACGTCATCGAGTTCGGCCCAGGACGCCCGCACCGCCGACTCCCGCCGCATGACCCTGACTGCCGTGGCGCCGGTCGGATCCTCGCCGTCGGGATCCCTGACCTGCCGGGTGTGGTACCTGCCGCGGCGGGCCCGTAGCTGCCAGCGGATCATCGCCGGAATCAGCGCGACCAGCAGCGCGATCACGACTCCGATGCCGATTCGCGCGGCCGGCGGCATGCCCTCGTCCAGTGCGATCGGCAGGCCGCCGGAGTCGAGGTCGAGCGTCCGGTCACGGCGGCCGGCCGCCGCCCCGCCGGTGGGGTCGGAGTCGCCGGGGTCCGCCGACGGGGCCGTGATCGGCTCGTCGGGGGTGGCCGACGTCACCTCGGGCCGGGTGTAGGAGGGCACCGTCGCGCTGCCCTGGCCCGCCCCGCCCGTCGGTGTGGGTTCGAAACGGAGCCATCCGGTTCCCTCGAAGTACAGCTCGGGCCAGGCGTGCGAGTCATGGGTGCGCACCTGCCACTGCCCGGACAGGTTGCCGCCTCCGGTGTAGCCGATGGCGACCCGGGAGGGGATGCCCAGGACGCGCGCCAGCACCGCCATGGAGGCGGCGAACTGCTCGCAGTAGCCGATCCTGTTGCGGATCAGGAACTCCGTCAGCGCCGGGCCGTCGTGCCCCTGAGTGGACAGGTCGTAGGTGAACCCGCCCTTTTTCGTGAAGAACTCCTGCAGCTGAATCGCCTGCTCGTACTGGCTGGAGTCGCGCTTGGTCACCCGGGTGGCCAGTTCCCTGATCTCCTCGGGAAGGCTCTCCGGCAGTCCCAGGTACCGTTCCTTGATCGCCGGGGCCGCCGGATCCGCCGCCCTGAGCTTCTCCGCCGTGGGCTCGGGCTCGGCGGTGACCACCTGGTAGGTCAGGCCCTCGGCGGTGTTCCTGGTGGAGAAGACCATGAGCGTGTCGCGGTCGGGCCGCCAGTCGCCCTCCACCGTGACCCTGGACGCGGGGTAGGGCAGTGGCAGGAAACTCAGCCTCCTGACCTGCTCGCTCACCGTGATGTCGAGGGTCGCCGGCGTGACGGGCACGTCCACGTCCTGGCCGGGGGGCGGTGGCATGGGTGAGTCGGAGGTCCGGTCCTCGGGGCGGCCCCTGGGCTCCGACATCGTCCACTGCTCGCCGTCGAAGACGTCGAGGGAGTACATCCGCAGGTAGCGCGCCGCGCCGTCGCTGGCCGTGTAGGTCAGCACCGTGGAGTTCTCCGGCAGCGACAGCTGGCCGCGCAGGTTGACGATGGGGTTCGGGATGCTGATCGAGTTGCCGCCACCCTTGCCGTTGCCCACCCCGAACGAGAACAGCGGGTTGGGCTCCAGCGGAGGGAGCAGCAAGGGCAGCAGGACGGCCAGCACGATCGCGGTGAAACCGATGCGCCTGCCGGACAGCCGTAGCCTCCCGGCATCGGAGGAGGGCCGCGTGACGGTGAAGGAGGACGTCCGGCGCACCAGCACCGCCCGGCCCCAGTGGCTGACCCGCTCCCGCCCGTCGGCGACGAGCACGCCGAGATAGCCCAGGGCACCGATGATGAACGCCGGCCAGCTGATCGGCTCGGCGACCACCGCCGCCGGGACGACGAACAGCGCCAGCAGCGGCAGCCCGGTGAGGGCCGCCCTGCGCAGCCGCGCGGCCAGCAGGTCGACGGTGATCGCGATCAGGCCGACGCCGCCGCAGGTGAGCAGGACGATTCCGTCGCTGTCCGGCACGGGGGCGGCGAACCGCTGGATGTCGGCGAAGCCCGTCGCCAGCAGCTCGGCCAGTGCCAGGACCGACTCCTTCGTGGGCACCACCCTCGCCCACGCCTCGTCGCCGGTGAACACCGTGGTCAGGTAGATCCAGACCGCGAGCACCTGGGCGGGCGGCACCAGCCAGCCGGGCAGCCTGTAGTGGCCGGCCAGCACGCCGATCCCGGTCACGACCAGGATCGCGCCGAGGCTGGTCCAGAACCAGGCGCCGCCCTGGAAGAGGGGATAGAGCGCGATCGCGACCGCTCCCGTGGCCACGCCCGACGCGATGGGAAGTCTCATGCGTTGCCCCTGCTCGCCAAGGATCGCCCGCGCTGCGCGGCGTCCTGCCACACGCTCGCGACGGAGGCGCCGGCGGCCAGTCGCACGACGCGCCAGCCCGTCCCCGTCAACACCGCCCGCGCCGCCTGGAAGTCCTCGTTCTCGCCGAGTTCGGGATGATCCCATCCCGCCACGTCCAGCATCACGGCCACGCCGGTCATGTTGCCGTGCCTGACCCTGGCCAGCTCCTGGGCCTGGTCGAGGTCCATCCTGCCGAGCACGGCCACGATCAGCCCGTCGCCGCCGCCCTGGCGCAGCGCGCCGACGCCGTACTCCAGCGACCGCGCCGGGCTGGCCCGTACCACGGCCAGGGTGTCCAGCAGCGACAGGCTCAGCCCGCTGTCGGTGAGGTGCTCGGCCCCCTGGTCGGTGACCAGGCGCAGGCCGAGACCCTCATGGGCCAGGTGCACGCCGATGGAGGCGGCGGCCGAGACCGCGGTCTCGAACGACGAGCGCGGGCCCTCACCCCGGTGGGCGTACCGCCGGGTGTCCAGCAGCAGCGCACCTCTGCTCTGCCACTGCTGCTCCTCGCGCCGGACCATCAGCTCGCCGTGCCTGGCGGTCGAGCGCCAGTGCACCCGCCGCAGGTCGTCGCCCTGCCGGTACTCGCGCGGGGCGACGTCGTCGTCCCCCGCCGCCGCGACGCTTCTGGTACGGCTGTCACCGCCGCCCGTCCACTCGCCGACCAGACGGACCTGGGGCAGCGCCACCACCTGGGGCGTCACCATCAGCGTGTCGCTGATGGTGAACGACCTGGTCAGCTCGACCAGGCCGAAGGGATCGCTGATCCGGATGGAGAGCGGGCCGATGGTGAAGCGGCCGCGCAGGTCGGAGCGGACCCGGTAGTCGATCTCCCGGATACCCTGCGGCTCCACCCGGTCCAGCACGAACCTGGGCCGGGCGCCGAGGGCGTAGGGAACGGTGTCCTCGACCATCAGCAGACCGGTCGGCAGCCGGGTGACGTTCTCCAGCCGCAGCGTCACGGTGGCCTCGCTGCCCACCTCGGTCCTGGGCGGATCCAGACGCCGCGCGCAGCTCAGCCGGTAGCGGGTGCGGGCGACCACCATGGCCGCCAGCAGCGGCAGCGAGACGATCAGCACGCCGATCCTGAGCAGGTCGTGCTCGCCGAGGAGGAAGGCGCACAGCAGCGCCGCGACGCCGGACGCGATGAAGGACCGGCCGCGGGCGGTGAGCGCCTTGAGGCCGGAGGTCACCGGGCCTGGGCCTCGGGAACGGGAACCCGGCGGACCAGGTCGGCGATCACCTGCTCGGGCGGGCGGCGCTGCCCCTGAGCCTCGATGCTGGGCAGCAGCCGGTGCGCCAGCACGGGGATGGACAGCTCCTGCAGGTCGTCGGGAATGACGTAGTCGCGACCGGCGAGCGCCGCGTGCGCCCGTGAGGCCCTGACCAGTTGCAGGGTCGAGCGAGGAGAGGCGCCCAGCCTCAGGTCGGGGGACTGGCGGGTGGCGGTCACCAGGTCGATCGCGTACTTCTTGATCGGCTGGGAGACGTAGACCCCGCGCACCGCCTCGATCAGCGCCCGCACCTCTTCGGTGGTGGCCACCGGCTCCAGCTTGTCCAGCGGGGAGGCGGCGCCGTGCACGTCGAGCATCTCCAGCTCCGCGGAGGGGGCCGGGTAGCCCATCGCGATCCTGGCGGTGAACCGGTCGCGCTGAGCCTCGGGCAGGGGGTAGGTGCCCTCCATCTCGATCGGGTTCTGTGTCGCGATCACCATGAAGGGGGAGTCCAGCCGGTAGGTCGCCCCGTCGACCGTGACCTGCTGCTCCTCCATGCACTCCAGCAGCGCCGACTGGGTCTTCGGGGAGGCACGGTTGATCTCGTCGCCCACCACGATGTTGGCGAAGACCGGGCCCGGCTTGAACTCGAACTCCCTGGTCTGCTGGTTGTAGGCGCTCACTCCGGTGATGTCGCTCGGCAACAGGTCGGGGGTGAACTGCACGCGGCGCACCGGGCAGTCGATGGAGCGCGCCAACGCCTTGGCGAGCATGGTCTTGCCGACTCCGGGCACGTCCTCGATGAGCAGGTGGCCCTCGGCGAGTAGTACGGTCAAGGTCAGGCGGATGACGTCACTTTTGCCTTCGATCACCGATTCGATCGACTGGCGGATCCGGTGCGCGGTGACAA
Source organism: Streptosporangium sp. NPDC006013 (assembly GCF_040614275.1). Taxonomy (NCBI): domain Bacteria; kingdom Bacillati; phylum Actinomycetota; class Actinomycetes; order Streptosporangiales; family Streptosporangiaceae; genus Streptosporangium; species Streptosporangium sp. NPDC006013. Next base: position 3,256 of record NZ_JBEXUE010000057.1, on the reverse strand, counting down.
CAAGATCATCGAGCTGAGGTGAGACGTCATGAGTTACTGCCACCAGGCCTCCATGAGGATGCGGCGGTTGTGCGCCGGGGGTTGCCGTTGCGGAATCTTTGCGATCCCGTTACTCATTCTGTTTACGACCCTACGGCGCCGCGCGTTCCAACGGCGACCTTATGTGGTCATCAAGGATGATTTCGGGTGATCAGCCACAGTGTGCGCCATGATCGTCGCGTTCCTGTGCGAGTGACGTGTCGATCCTGTGACGGGCATGGTGCTGTTTCACCTTCCATCATTCTTCACCGCCTTACAGTCCATTTCATGATCTTTGGACTATTCGGCAATCTTCCCGACACGCCCATGACGTATGACGGGCCGCTTACCCCCTCCACTCCGCACCACCCCATTTGAACTGGGGAAATGTCGACGAAACCTGCCGTGAAGAGGCGCGGAATCAGTTGACGGTGGAGAGAAGTGGAGTATGGTGGTGCGCAGTGGAGGGCAAGGCCGCGACGCCTGGTTTTCCGCTGGGCACGGGAGGTGGAGCCGATGTTCCTCGGCACTCACCACCCGCGTCTCGATGAGAAGGGACGGCTGTTCCTGCCGGCGAAGTACCGTGAGGAGCTGGCGGAGGGTCTGGTGATCACCAAAGGCCAGGAGCGTTGCCTCTACGTCTTTCCCGTAGAGGAGTTCCAGCGCATAACCGAGGCTCTGCGCAACGCGCCGGTGACCGCCAAGGCGGTCCGTGACTACAGTCGTGTCCTCTTCGCCAGCGCATCCGACGAGGTCGCCGACAAGCAGGGACGGATCACCGTTCCGCAGGCTCTGCGCGAATACGCCAGCCTGCGCCGTGACTGCGTGGTCATCGGAGCCAACACCCGGCTGGAGATCTGGGACGCGCACGCCTGGAGCGCCTATCTGGCCGACCAAGAGCAGGCTTTCGCCGATCTGTCGGAGGAGGTGCTGCCAGGGATTTTGTGACTCCACGGTCGACTCATCGGTAAAACGTCGTTCGGCGAGGTCTCCACCCGCAACCACCTGCCCGTCAGCTGATGCACCTTCCCCGGTGTCAGGTGACGGACGGATACGCGGGTGCGGATGGGGACCTGGCCGGACGGCCCCGGGGGTGGGGGCCAGTTTCAAGACACCGATGAGCGTCCGCCGCGCGTCCACGGGACGGGGCGGGAAATAAGGAGGGTTGCGCTTCATGCGCGCCGAGAACCACAGCCATGATCTCCAGGCGCCGGGGGGGCACGTCCCGGTCATGCTCGACCGGGTGCTGGAGTTGCTCGCTCCGGCGCTGGCCCGCCCCGCCCCGGTGCTCGTCGACGCCAACCTCGGACTCGGCGGCCATGCCGAGGCGCTGCTCGCCGCGCACCCCTCGCTTCACCTGATCGGGATCGACCGCGACCCCACCGCCATCGAGCGCTCCACGGCCAGGCTCGCGCCGTACGCGAACCGGATCACGCTGGTGCGCGCGGTCTCCGACGAGCTCTCCGAGGTGCTGGCCGACGCCGGCCACCCCCGGGTCGACGCGGCCCTGTTCGACCTGGGGGTCTCCTCCCCGCAACTGGACGAGGCCGAGCGTGGTTTCGCCTACTCCTACGACGCGCCGCTGGACATGCGGATGGACCGTGACGAGGAGCTCACGGCCGAGATCGTGGTCAACACCTATCCGGCCGCCGAGCTGATCCGGATCCTGCGGGATTACGGAGAAGAACGATTCGCCCCGCGTGTCGCGCATCTAATCCTCAAGGAAAGGGCCAGGGAGGCCATAACGTCTACCAAGCGGCTTGCGGAGATCGTCCGGACGGCGATCCCCGCGGCTACGCGCAGGACCGGGGGCAACCCCGCTAAAAGGACTTTTCAGGCGTTGCGGATCGAGGTGAACGCGGAGTTGACGGCGCTGGAACGCGCGCTCCCAGCCGCGCTCGACGCATTGACGCTGGGCGGGCGCGTCGTCGTGCTCGCGTACCACTCCCTCGAGGACCGGCTGACAAAGCAGGTCATCACCGCGCGGACCAGGGACACCGGCCCTGTTGGCCTCCCTGTCCCGCTGCCGGCTCACCAGCCGCGGTTCGCGCTCCTGACGAGGGGAGCCGAGCTTCCGAGCGAAGAGGAGGTGGCCCGCAACCCGCGGGCGGCCTCTGCCCGGTGTCGGGCGGCAGAGAGGATCCGTGAGGCAGTTGACGAGGAGTGAGACAGACGTCCGACGTGCCGCGCCCAGCCGTGCCGTGCCCGGTCGCGGCGCGCGTCCCGTGCGTGTCCCCCGCGCGATGCCGCAGGGGCGCCGCAGCGGTCCGGTCAGGCCCGTCTCCGGTCCGGCCGCGCCGGCCCAGGCGGCTCCCGCGGCCCGTCGCGCGCGGGCGCCGAGGGCTCCCTTCCTGCTGCTCGTGGTCGGCCTGCTCTGCGGCGGCCTGGTCAGCCTGCTGCTGCTGAACGCCGTGCTCGCCAAGGACTCCTTCCGGGCCAACGGGCTGCGCAAGGAGATCAGCGGGCTGCGCATCGAGAAAGAGGCGAAGCAGAGCGAGAACATGCGGAGGGAGATGCCCGACGCGGTCGCGAAGAACAACGAGTACCAGGGGCTTGGGCCCGACTGGGACACCGCGCGCGTCATCAACCCCGACAAACCCGCCAGCAGGGCCGCCAGCGACGGTCAGACGCCCGCAGGGCAGGAGCGAGTGCCGGGCACGGGCCGGTGAGAGAGAGCGGCGAACGAGGGCCCGGACAGGGCCGCGGCGGCTCCTCGGGCGGATCGGCGGGAAACTCCGGCCGCCGGTCTCCCGGCGGCCCCGGCCGGACGGGCGGTCCCGGCGGAGCCTCGGACGTCCCCGGCAAGCCCGGTTCCGATGGCACCGGGCCTTCCGGTGCTCCCGGTGTCCCCGACAGCCCCGGCGGGCCCGCCTCCCCGGGCAGGCCCCCGGCGTCCGGCAGGTCCGGCTCGTCGAGATCGTCTGGTTCCTCTGGCGCCGGCCGTGCGGGTTCCGCCGGCCGGGGGCAGGGCGTCGACGGGCCGGGTAGGCCCGGTTCCTCGGGCAGGTCGTCCGGTTCCGGTCGCGCGGGCTCTTCGGGCAGACCGTCCACCACGGGCTCCGGCCGGGCGGGTCCTCCGGCCAGAGGACAGGGAGACGAGAAGGCGTCCGGTGCGGCCAGGGGGCGATCCTCCGCCGAAGGACCCGGTAAGGGCCAGGGGGCAGGGCGGACCGGCGGGTCGGGCTCCGCCGCGAGGCCGTCCGCCTCGGGCGGCTCCGGCCGGGCCTCCACCTCCGGC
>NZ_JBEXUE010000056.1:0-32564 GCF_040614275.1 Streptosporangium sp. NPDC006013 | reverse complement strand
CCCGTGCACGCGGCCGGCTCGGTGGAGAGACTTCTCGCTCCACCCGCGGAGCCCTTGATCGTCCGCCGGCGGCCCGCACCGCACGGGTGCCTTTCTCCGCGCCCGCGTCGAACGACAAGCACAACTCGCCGCACCGAACCACGGCCCGCAACAGCGACACGGTACCACGGCCCGCAACAGCGACACGGTCCACAGCACGAGCACGGCATCGGGATGCAGGCCCCCGCCCTGCGTTCTGCGGTGAGCTTGACTCCGCCCCTACGTCATAGTTTGTGCTTGAGATATGAAGCTCGTTCCTGTCGCATATCTCGCCTCGTACGTGTTGTCCCTGCTCGGGAACTCGATCGCGGGGATCGCGTTGCCGTTGATCGTGTTACAGACCACAGGGAGTGTGCTTGGTGCAGGGGCGGTCGCCGCAGCGACCGCTGTCCCGGCCGTTCTTGCGGGGTTGCTGATGGGGGTGGTCATCGACCGCATCAACCGGCGCACATCCTCGGTGATCACCGATCTCGTCTCTGCCGCGTCGATCGCCGCGTTGCCGCTGGTCGATCTGGTGACGGGGCTCAACCTGGGGTGGTTCATTCTGTTCGGCATCATCGGCTCGCTCGGCGACGTGCCCGGTGCGACGGCACGGGAAGCGCTGCTTCCCGCGGTCGTTCGCCACGGGGGCGTCAGTGCCGAACGACTGATGGGGGTGCGAGAGACTCTGGGTGCGGTGGCGATCTTGCTGGGACCGGCAGCGGCAGGGACTCTCATGATCCTCTTCGACGGCTCAACGGTGTTGTGGATCACCGCCGCTACGTCGCTGGTGGCTGCGCTGATCACGCTCCTGATTCCGCGGCACGTCGGCACGATCATGTCGGAGGACGGTATCGCGGCGGCTCCGACCGGTACCGGGTGGTCACAGTTGCGTGACGGCTGGTGGGCCCTGTTCCGCAGTCGCTTCCTGCTTGCAGTCACCATGATCAGCTTGGCATCGGTGTCAGTCCTCGGGGCGCTGCAAGGGCTCGTGCTGCCGGTGTTCTTCACCCAGGAGAACCAGCCCGGCCTCCTCGGTTTCGTGCTGAGCGCCCTTGCCCTCGGGATGCTCCTCGGCGGCGCGAGCTACGCCGCAGTCGGCACGCGCGGTGCCCGCCGAGCCTGGTTCGTCACCGGTCTCGCCGGAACAACAGTCGGGATCGCCCTCATCGCCGCGCTACCGTCCGTATGGGTGGTGTTCGCCGGGGCGCTCGTCGTCGGATTCTCCAGCGGACTGTTCGGCAGCCTGATCGGCGTGCTCATGATCGAGCGGATACCCGAGACGATGCGAGGACGGATCATGGGCACCCAGAACGCCATGATGACCGCCGCCCCACCGGTCGGCATCGTGCTGGCAGCCATGCTCACCGAGTACATCAGCGTCAATGCCGCAGCTCTCGCACTCGCAGCCGTATGGACCGTCGCCTTCGTCCTCGCACTGACCGCACGGTCGCTTCATGAACTGGAACCAGGGAACCCCGAGCAAATGATGACGAACGAGGCGCAGGTGACCAGCGGTGAACAGTAGCGAACTCGGCTCGCTCGCCGGAGTCACCGTCCGAGCACTCCGCCATTACCATCAGGTCGGCGTCCTCGACGAGCCGCCCCGCGGACCCAACGGCTACCGGCAGTACGACGTGCACGATCTGATCCGAGTCCTACGTATCAAACGTCTCGCCGCCCTCGGAATACCACTGGAGCAGATGCCCGCCCTTCTCGATGAGACCGGTGATCAGGCCATAGGGCTTCTTGATCAGCTCGATCAAGAACTCGCCGCCCAGATCGACCGGCTCACCACGCAGCGCGATCTCATCGCCCGGCTCCGGGAACAGAAAGCAGCGCCGGACATCCCGCCCGAGCTCGCACGGTTTCTCACCACCTTTGCGGCTGGCAGGCTCTCCCCGGCGATGGCACGAATCGACCGGGATCAAACCGTTCTCCTCGCCCACCTGGTCGGCGTCGACGGCATGCCCCACCTCGTCGGGTACTACGAACGGATCAGCGACCCCGGTCTCCTGCCCGCCATCACAACCGTGACCGCACAGTTCGAAAGCCTGGGACCCCACACCAGCGACGATGAACTTGACCGGTTCGTTGACGAGTTCGTCACAACCTTCGCGCCGATCGTGCGAGAACTCAACGAAACAGAGTCGGACTTAGACCTCACCGGAGTTGCTGAACTCTTCACCGAATACACAACAGATGTTCTCAGCAGCATGCAGCAACACGCACTCGATCTCATCGGCGCACGATTCAACGACATCAACTGACTGCCCGCACCACCGTCATCCTGGAGGCACCCGTCCAGCAGTTGCGCTCGGTTTCATGCCCGTCGCTGCCGCGGCCTCGGTCAGCAAGCCGAGGTCATCGGGGCTGACCCGCACCGATACGACACGATCAAGGACGGCAGGTGTGGACTCCTCGGCGACCTGCTCGCGGTTGTCGTAGAACCACTGGGCGCGCTCCGCCTCGTCCATCGCGGCGATGTCCCGCGCGGACGGACGTGTTGGTCCCCCCGCCACCAGCAGGCTCCAAGCCGTCGACAAGACGCCCCCGACAGGCTGTGGATGGCGAACGTCATCACCACTCACAGGGTCGACGTGAACGGCTACCACCACAGGCTCAATTTCCGCCTGGAGCCCGCCTGCCAACGGGAAACGAGGAGCGCATGAACAACATCCTGTCCAGGGTCGGCACTCTGGCCGCCGGGCTGACACTCGTCGCGGCCCTCGCGTTTCCGGCCCAGGCCGCCGAGCCCCCGGTTCTCGGTGCCGATACGGCCGCCGCCGGCCCCCTCCTCAAGATTGTGTTCGGCTCGCTTCAGGCCTTCGACCTGGAGGAGAGCGGCGAGGACGAGATCCGTGTGCGGATCATAGGTCAGAACGGCACCGAATACATCGGCTGGCCCACCAGCGGCGACGAGGCCGACACCAAGGCCGGAACCTGCTGGGTATGGGAGTATTCGGTGTGCACCGCCGGCTCCACAGAGCGCGCCGCCGGGCCGTACAAGAGCCAGACCACCGTCGCCGGAGGCTCGTTCACGATCGAGGTGTGGGAGGACGACCTCATCGGCGACGATCTGCTGCTGCGCATCCCGGTGACCGCCACGGGCGGCTATCAGGAGATCGACGCCTACTCCCCCGCCGGCAAGGGATTCTCCTACCGGTTCAGGGGACACCTGCAGTCCGCGTGACAAGGCCCGCCGACTCCGCACGCGGTCCGCGCCGGGCCACGTGCGGTTTCCTGTGAAGCTCCATGTCGTGCCGGCCCGGATTGAGCCGATCGGAACAAGCGCCTTGACCACTTTCCAGTCTTGATTCGCTTCTTCCGCGTGCGGCGTGGTGACTTCAGGACCAGCGACCGATCACGTTCGTCTGCTGCCGTGTCAAGTTTGATGCCACCGCGCCTCAAATGAGGCTCTTTGGCCCTGATGTTCTATTGGTAGAAAATCTGCATATAAGTCTATTAGAGGCATTACCTGTGTAGCTTCGGGGTGCGGGTGGGTTGAGAAACATTCCTTCGTGGGGAGCTAATCGCGACCGATGGACGTTCTAGATGTCAAGGTCGCCAGTTCTTCCGGAGGGAAAGTGGCATTCGAGAGCGTCGTGGCCATCTGCAGCGTTGTCATCGCCGTGGTGGCCGTCGGCTTCGCGGCACAGCAGACACGTGCCGCAACGAAGCAGGTGCGGATCGGCAACGCCATCGCCGGGGCGTCGACCACGGACAGCGTTTTCGTCAATCTCCACAATGCCCTGCGGATCATCATCGATCACCCTGAACTGTATCCCTACTTCTACGAGTCCAAGCCGGTGCCGCAGAGCGGAGAGACCCGGGTTCGCGTGCTCGTGACGGCGGAGATGCTGTGTGACGTGCTGAGCATCGGCCTGCGTGCGGCGGAACAGATCCCCTCCACCGGGCACGGTCTGAACCTCTGGAGGGATTACAGCCTCCAGATGTTCAAGAACTGCCCGGCCATCGGGGAGGTGGTGGATCGAGACCCGGATCTATGGCACTACCTCGCACCTTTGCGCACTGCTCCGGCCACCTGATCTTCAGGCCGGTCCCCGCACGCCCGGCGTCCACGGCCGCGGGAAGGATGCGGCCCCCGCCGGAAGACGGGGGCCGCGTCGGGTCGGGCAGAGGTCAGGGCACCCAGTGGTTGCCGGTTACGGTGATCATGACTTGGAGCTGGATGCTGGTCGAGTAGTAGTCGCCGGCGGTGAACGGGGTGTTGAGCATCTTGGTCCACAGGGCGTCCAGCCAGGCCTGGCTGCCGGAGTCGGTCATCGCCGCCACCGCGAACGGGGCGAAGTAGGCCGGCTCGCTGCCGCTGGAGATCTGGGTGCCGTTGAGCGAGTAGCCGACCGCGATGTTGTTCGGGTTGCCGCCGGTCTTGCTCTTGATCCAGGTGTTGAGCTTGCGCGCGGCGGCGAGGGACTTGGCGTCGCCGCTGGTCACCGCGTCGTTGCCGATCCGCCACGGGTCACGGCAGGCGTTCCACCAGAACTTGCCGTCGTTAGGGTCCTCCAGGACCTGGCCGGGGGCCGGCTTCGGGGTGGTGTTGGTGTTGACCACGAAGTCGGCCAGCAGGCCGGTGCTCGCCGCGTAGGTCGACTGCTGGGAGGCGATCAGGTTCTGGTGGTTGGTGCGGACGGTGTCCCAGGTCGTGTCGCCGGTGGCCTTGCGGAACGCCCTGAAGTGGTCGATCATCCAGTCCGAGGAGCGGCTGATCCAGTAGTACTGGTCGCCCGAGCTGCTCCAGTCGCCGAGCTTCATCAGCTTGGTGGTCGGGTTGACCTCACCGGCCTTGATCGCGTTGATGTGGTTGATCGCGAGCTGCTTGTAGTTGTAGGTGCCCGTGCTGCCCCACTGCCGGTCGGCCAGGAGCAGACCGTAGGCCACGTCCAGGTCGCCGTCGGTGGCCGAGTCGCCGCCGTTGACACTCTGGCAGGCGGTGTTCTGCTCGGCGGCGAGCAGACCTGGGGTGATCGACGACGGGTGTGCCAGCACGTACTTCACCAGGCCGTCGAAGATCTTCTTCGCGTCCGGGTCGGCCCCGGCCATCGTGGCGGTGATGACCATGCCGTAGCCCTGCGCCTCGGCCACGTACGGGTGGTCGGCGTCGGGGGAGATGATCTGGTACCAGCCGTTGCCGCAGTTCTGCTTGACGAAGGCGGCCTTCCAGCGCTGGTAGTAGTCGATCACCTTCTGGTCGAGCGTGGCCTGGGCGCCACCGGGGCGCAGCATCCCGGCCGCGTAGGGAATCGTGTGCGAGCCGAACGGCACGCCGGGGCCGCCGGGAGTGATCGTCGGGGTGGGAGTCGGGGTGGTGCCGCCGGTGCTGCCGTAGACCTCCATCTCGTACAGCGAGTAGCCGTAGACGGTGCCGCGCGCGGTGCCGTACATCCGCACGTAGCGGCCGGTGCCGGACAGGGTCAGGTCGTCGACGCCACCGTCGCCGGAGGTGGTGGAGTAGACGGAGGTCCAGATGTTGCCGTCGGGAGAGGTCTCGATCCGGTACGACTTGCCGTACGCGGCCTCCCAGGTCAGCTTGACCCGGGAGATCGTGGCGGAGCCGCCGAGGTCGACGCGGAGCCACTCGGGGTCGTGGCCCTCGGCGGAGGCCCAGCGGGTGGCGGTGTTGCCGTCGAAGGCGGCCGAGGGGAGGAACGTGGCGTCCTCGTTGGAGGACGAGGTGGCCGGACGGCCCTGGGACAGCAGGGAGTCGGCGGCGAAGCCGGGCGGGGCCGCCAGCACGAACACCGATGCGATCAGTGCCGACGCCAGTGCCAGAACGAGGACGGTCGAGGGGCGTTGGAGACGCGGTCTCGCATGCACAGGGGGTGCCCTCTCTGCGATCATCTAGTTAGGAAAGATTCCTAACTAGGAAAAGATGCCACCATCCATGACACGTCACGGTCAAGAGGGCAGGGGGCCCAAATTCCCGGTTGTGTGCGATGTAGCGGAAAACCAGGGAGAACGCAGACAGGTGACGGGTGCCTCGAACACCTTCCCGGTGATTGAATCCGGGCATGTCGTTTGATGTGTTGATCAGGGATGGCTGGGTGCTCGACGGCACCGGTGCCCCGGCCTGCCGGGCCGACGTCGGCGTCACCGGTGACCGGATCGCGGCCGTGGGCCGCCTGGACGCGGCGGCGGCCACCACGGTGGTCGAGGCCGCCGGGCGCCATGTCATGCCCGGCCTCGTGGACTGCCACGCCCACGGCGACGCCCTCGTCCTCGACAAGGAGGTGCAGCTCGCCGCGCTCCGGCAGGGGGTGACCACCTTCGTCCTCGGCCAGGACGGGCTCTCCTTCGCGCCCTCCACCACTCCGGAGACCTTCGCCTACGCCACCCGCTACTTCGCGGCGGTCAACGGCGTCCACCCCTCGGCCGACGGGCCGATCGGCGTCGGGGAACTACTCGACGGCTACGACAGGGCGACCGCGCTGAACACCGCCTACCTGCTGCCGCACGGCACGATCCGGTACGACGTGATGGGCGCCGCCGAACGGGCCGCCTCCGCCGACGAGCTGGCCGCGATGCTGGCCCGCGTCGAGCGCGGCCTGGCCGAGGGAGCGGCCGGCCTCTCCACCGGGCTGGAGTACGCCCCCGGCCGCTACGCCGACGCCGCCGAGCTCGCCGCGCTCTGCGCGCCGCTCGGCCGCCTGCCGTACGTGACGCACATGCGCGGGTACGGGGCGGCGGCCCCGGAGGGGATGGCCGAGGTGACCGACATCGCCCGGCGCTCGGGTGTCGCGGTGCACGTCTCGCACTACCATGGCCCGGCCGCGATCCTCCTGCCACTGGTCGACGAGGCCCGGCTCCGGGGGCTGGACATCACCTTCGACACCTATCCCTACCTGCGGGGCAGCACCATCCTGGCGATGGTCGCGCTGCCTCGGTGGGTTCCGGCCGCCGACGTCGACCGGGCGCTGGAGACGCTGGAGTCCGAACGGATCGAGTGGGACGAGAGGCTCTGGCCGAGGGTCACCCTCTCCCACGTGCCAGGTGCCGAGTGGGCCGAGGGGCTGACGCTGCCCGAGGCCGCCGACGAGGCGGGGCTGGAGCCGGGAGAGTTCTGCCGCCGGATCCTGATCGACACCCGGCTGGAGGCCGGATGCGTGGTGGCCCGCCCCGACGAGGGCCCCGAGGGGGAGGCCTCGGTCCGCGCGATCCTGCGCCACCCGGCGCACACCGGCGGCTCCGACGGCATCTACGTGGGCGGCCACCCCCACCCCCGGGGCTACGGGGCGTTCGCCAGGATGCTCGGCCACCACGTCCGCCGGACCGGGGACTGGACCCTGGAGCAGGCGGCGGTCCACCTCGCCTCGCACCCGGCACGCCGCTTCGGCCTCGAAGGGCGCGGGCTCGTCCGCCCAGGACAGGTCGCCGACCTGGTCGTCCTCGACGCGGGAGCGGTCGCCGACCTGGCCACCTACGCCGCCCCGCGCACCCCGGCCACCGGGATCGGCGACGTCCTCGTCTCCGGGGTCCCGGTCCTCGCCGGAGGTCAGCTCACCGGCGCCACCCCCGGCAGGGCGCTGCGCCCCTGAAAACCGCGCTCCTGAAAAGCCACAGCCCTGACGAGCCACAGCCCTGACGAGCCGCACCCCTGACGAGCCGCGGCTCTGACAACACGGCACCGGAGAGGGCGCCAGGAGGATAGGGTCCTCAGGGCGACCAACGGGGATGTGACCTCCCACGCCCGGATTCAACGGCCGATGGCCCGCTAAATCCGCACAGGTGACCACAGGAAGGGCCGGGACGTGAAGGGGATCGTGGATCCCGAGGGGGCGCTGGGGGCCTCGCTGTTCGGCGGGGCGTTCACCTTCCCGGTGATGGTGGCCCACAGAAGCGCGCTGGAGCACAACATCGCGACGCTCGCGGCCTTCACCGGGGCGTACGGGCTGATCTTCGCCCCGCATGCCAAGACCACCATGTCGCCAGAGCTCATCAGGGCGCAGCTGGAGGCGGGCGCGTGGGGGATGACCGTCGCCACCCCCAGCCAGGCGCTCACCCTGCGCGAGTTCGGAGTCGCAAGGATCGTCCTCGCCAACCAGGTCTTCGACCCCGCGGGGCTGGACGCGCTCGCCGCGCAGCTGGCGGAGGACCCCGCGTTCGAGGTTCTCTGCTTCGTCGACTCGGTGGCCGGGGTCGAGACGCTCTCCCGGCACGCCGGGGCCAGGCCGTTCCGGGTCCTGGCGGAGCTGGGCCATGAGGGCGGCCGGGGCGGCAGCCGTACCCTCGCCGAGTTGCTGGAGGTCGCCTCCGCGGCGCAGACGGCCGAGGGCGTGCAACTGGCCGGCGTCGCCGGGTACGAGGGTTCGCTGGGATCCGCCGGCGAGGTGCGGGCCTACCTGTACCGGCTGCTGGAGGCGCTGGAGCACCTGCGGGTGCGCGACCCGATCCTGTCCGTGGGCGGCAGCCAGTGGTTCGACGTGATCGGCCGCGAGCTCGCCACCTGCCGGGCCAGGGTCATGTTGCGCAGCGGCGCCTACGTCTCCCACGACGACGGCTACTACCGCGAGCGCACCCCGTACACCCGGATGGACGGGGAACTGCGCGCCGCGCTGGAGATCTGGGCACACGTGCTGAGCGTTCCCGAGCCCGGCCTGGCCGTGGTCGGGTTCGGCAAGCGCGACGCCCCCTTCGACGAGGGGCTGCCGATCCCGCGCGGAGCCGTCGCGGACGCGACGGTGCTCAAGGTCCAGGACCAGCACACGGTCCTGAGACTGGCGCCGGGATCGCCGGTGAAGCCGGGGGACCTGGTGTCGTTCGGCATCTCCCATCCGTGCACCGCCTTCGACAAGTGGCGGGTCATGCCGGTGGTCGACGAGGAGTACGTCGTCGTCGATCTGATAAACACCTTCTTCTGATCCCCCTTTTTCCCCTTTTGAGGAGTGACGAGATGAGCGGCAAGCAGGAGCTGCGTACCGACGAGGGCGCGGCGCCCGTGGGGGCGTACTCGCAGGGCCTCGTGGTCGGCGACTTCGTCTACACCTCGGGCATGGGGCCGCTGAGCCCCGAGACCGGCGAGGTCGTCGGGACCGAGGTGGCCGAGCAGACGCATCAGGTGATGCGCAACCTCGGCGCCATCCTCGCGGCGCACGGCCTCGGCTTCGACGACGTGGTGAAGTCGACGGTGCACCTGCAGCACCTCAAGCGTGACTTCGCCGCCTACAACGAGGCGTACAAGTCCTATTTCACCCGCCCCTATCCCGTCCGCACGACCGTCGGCTCCGACCTGATGGACATCCTTGTCGAGATCGACTTCGTGGCCTACAAGCCGCGTTAGAGTCTGACCGACTTCATGGGAGGGCGGCGGCTTGGACAGCTCGCTATACGTCTATGTCGAGGACGTACGCGGGGAGGGCATGGAGGCGGTCCTTGACCGGATCACCGGATACGGCCTGACGGGGATGACCGTGGCCGCGGCATACCGCCGCGCCCGCGACGTCACCCCGCACGGCCGCTCCCGGGTGACGCTCCGCAGCGACGGCGCGCACTTCACGCCGCCCGCCGACCTGTTCGGCGAGCTGCGGCTGGTCCCGCCGGTCCAGGAAGGCGCGGAAGAGGAGCCGCTGGCCGCGCTCCGCCTGGCCACCGCCGAGCGGGGACTCGCGCTGCACGGCTGGACCGTCTTCCTGCAGAACACCACGCTCGGCCTGGCCAACCCCGACGTGACGGTACGCAACTGCTTCGGTGACCGGAGCTCGCCCGTGGACCTGTGCCCCTCCCACCCCGACGTCCGGCGGTACGCGGTCGCGCTGGGCAGGGCGGTGGCCAGGCAGGGCGTCGACAGCGTGGTGGCCGAGGCGCTGCACTTCTCGACGTTCGGCCACGGCTACCACCACGAGCGCAGCTTCGTCCCGCTCGGGCCGATGGACACGTTCCTGCTCGGCCTCTGCTTCTGCGACTTCTGCATGCGCGGAGCGGCCGGCCTGGGGGTCAACGCCGAGGTGGCACGCGAGGAGTGCACCAGGATCGTGGGCGCCGTCCTCGACGGCGACCCGCCCGCCCAGGGCGAGGTGACCCGCGCGGCACTGACCGCGTACGCGGGTCCCGAGGTGGTCGCCTACGCGCGGGCCCGCTCCGAGGTGGTGACCTCGCTGGTCTCCGACGTCTCCACCGCCGTCACCGCCGAGGGCTCACGACTGGTCTTCCTGGACGCCACCGGCTCCGTCAAGGGCTACCGCGACGGTCTGCCCTCGCCGGGGCTCGCCGCGCACGACTCCTGGCAGCTCGGCGTCGACCTGGTCGCCCTCGGCGACCTGGTGCCCTCGCTCGGCGTGCTCGCCTACGCCCGCGACGCGGGCAGGGTGGCGGACGACGTGGTCGCCTACCGCCGCTCGACGGGCAAGGACAAGGAAGTGCGGGTCGTCCTCCGGCCCGGTCTCCCCGACACCGACTCGGCCGAGCGCCTCGCGGCCAAGGTCCGCGCCGTGCGGGCCTCGGGGGCGGACGCGGTCGACTTCTACGCGTACGGGCTCATGCCCTACCCGATCCTGGACCGCATCCCGGGCGCGCTCTCCGCCTGACCTCACCTGACCTCACCGGGCGAGGGAGCCGTCCAGGACGGCGCTCACGGCCCGGGCGGCGAAGTCCTCGTCGAGGGGGAGGGAGCGGAAGACCGCGCGCAGCCAGACCGCCCCGGCGAGCAGGTCCACGATGAGCATGGGGTCGGCCTCGGCCGACAGTTCGCCGCGCCGCCGCGCGCGGTCGAAGACGGCCTCCTCCCGCGCGAACCGGTCGGCGAAGAAGCTCCGGGTCGCCTCTGCCAGTTCGGGGTGGTGGACGGCGGCGCCGAGGGCGGCCACCGCGACATCGGAGGCCGGGGGACGGGTGAGCAGCGCGGCCACCCCCTCGACCAGGGCCTCCAGATCGCCCCTGAGACCGCCGGTGTCCGGTGGCTCCATCGTGAGCAGGTCGGCCTCGACCAGGGCGGCGGCCAACAGCGCCGCCTTCGACGGCCACCAGCGGTAGATCGTGGTCTTGTTGACCCCTGACCGCTCCGCCACTCCCTCCACGGTCAGGCCCTCATAGCCCTTGGCCGCGAGCAGTTCGAGCGTCGCCTGGAAGATCTGCTGTTCCTTACGGGGTGCCATGCGTCCAACCATAACAACGCAACGGTGCGTTGTGTTTTAATCGAGACATCCATCCGAACCGGAGGTCTCATGCTCCCCATCGTTTTCGTCCACGGCATCCGGCTCAGCGCGACCATGTGGGGCCCCGTCATCTCCCGCCTCGACCGTCCCGCGGTGGCGGTCGACCTGCCCGGCCACGGCACCCGCTCCGGCGAGCCGTTCACGATGGACGCGGCGACGTCGGCGGTCGCCGACGCCGTCGACGCGCTGGGCGGCCGGGCACTGGTGGCCGGTCTCTCGCTCGGCGGGTACGTCGGCATCGCCGCCGCCGAGCGCTTCCCCGGGCGGGTGGCGGGGCTGATGGCGATGGGATGCACGGCCCATGGCCCGGCGGCGACCGGAACCTACCGGTTCGCCGCCTCGCTCGCCGCCAGGAACCCGTCGCTCGCGAACCGGATCAGCTGCTACGGCCTCCGCCGCCTCCTGCCAGGTCCCGTCGGGGAGGCGATGGTGGCGGGTGGGCTCTCCTGCGAGGTGATGCCCCAGGTCGTCGAGGCCGTCACCGGCCACGACCAGCTCGCTGCGCTGGCCGCCTACCCGGGACGCGTCTGGCTGGTCAACGGCGCCCGGGACCCGTTCCGGGCGAACGAGCGCGACTTTCTCCGGGCCTGCCGGAACGGGCGCCTGATCCTGATCCCCCGCCGGGGGCACCTGGGCGTGCTGGCGGCCCCCGGGCCGCTGGCCCGCCTGGCGGGGGACCTGTGCGACCAGCTGGGTTCGTACGTTCAGACGGAGCGGCCGGAGAGCGCGGTCGCGACGCCGAGGACGAGGTAGACGACCCCGCTGAAGTGGCCGAGCAGGGCCGACCTGATCCTCAGCCGGTTGCCGAGGGCGCCCGCGGCCATGGCGTAGATCAGGTCGGAGAGCAGGCCCAGGACCAGCAGGGTCGTGCCCAGGACGGCGATCTGCAGCGGCACCGCACCCGCCTCCGGCTCCACGAACTGCGGCAGGAACGCCAGGAAGAAGAGGATGACCTTGGGGTTGAGCAGGTTGACGACCATGCCCTCAAGGAAGATCGCCCGCAGCGGCTGCGGGGCCGTCTCCCCGGCCGCGAGCTCCTGCCTGCTCGTCAGCGCCCGGACGCCCAGATAGACCAGGTAGGCCACACCGGCCCACTTGATCACGTTGAACAGGGTCGCGGACTGTGCGATCACGTACGAGAGACCGGCCGCCGCCGCGGCGATGTGCACCAGCGTGCCGACCTCCACGCCGAACGCGCTCGCGACACCGGCGGCACGGCCCTGCGAGACGGCCCGGGTGATGATGTAGATGTGGTTCGGGCCCGGCACCAGGACCAGTGCCAGCGACGCGACCGAGAAGATCAGTAATGTGGACGGGGAGACCATGCTCCGACCTTAGAAGCGTCCGTCTCCCCGTCGTCAGGGCCAATACGCGGACGCCTTGGGGTACCAATCGGGTCCCCGCGCCGCCGATGTCTTGTGAAGCGTTCCGGCCGGGCGATCGATCCCGGCGCCGACGCGACGTCGACCGCGGTGCGGAGCCGGCTGGAATCGGCCCCGCCGGTGCACGTCCCGGGTGATCGGTCCCCGGGCCGGTGCGATGTCGGCCGTCCATTCCCGTCGGTGCCACGTGCGATACTCGCCGACGGGGGGGAGCAAAGCGTGCAAAACGTTCTTATTGGGCGGTCGGCAGAACTCAATCGGCTGACCGTCGTGCTCGACACCGCCGCGGCGGGGCAGGCCGGAGTCGCCCTGCTGGGGGGTGACGCGGGCATCGGCAAGACCCGGATGGTCACCGAGCTGGCCGAGCGGGCCGAGGCCGCCGGATTCGCCGTGCTCATCGGGCAGTGCGCCGAACTCGGTGACGCCCTTCCGTACCTCCCGCTCGCCGACGCCCTGCGCTCCGTGCGCGGAGAGCTGCGCGCGGAGCTCGACGCGCGGCCGGTCCTCGGCAGGCTGCTGCCCGGCGGCACCGACGCCGGCGGGGAGAGCACCTCGGGCCTGACGCAGCAGCAGCTCTTCGGCTCGATGCTCGGCTTCCTGGCCGCGCGGCCGGTGCTGCTGGTGCTCGAAGACCTGCACTGGGCCGACCAGTCCACCCGCGACCTGCTGGTTTTTCTCAGCCGGGTGCTGCAGACCGAGCCGGTCTGCCTCGTCGGCACTTACCGCACGGACGACCTGCACCGCCGGCACCCGCTCCGCAGGGTCCTCGCCGAGCTCAAGCGGCTCCCCTCGGTGACCTCCGTGGAGCTTGATCCCCTCGACCGCCACGAGATGACCGACTATCTGGCCGCGCTCGGGGGTACCGACGCCCGCGTGCTGCGGGAGGTCGTCGACCGGGCCGAGGGCAACCCCTTCTACGCCCAGGAGTTGCTGGAGGCGGTCTCCGCCGGCTGCTCGATGCCCGACGGCCTGGCCGGTCTGCTGCTCTCCCGGGTGGAGCTGCTCTCCGATCCCGCGCAGGGGGTGCTCCGCGGCGCGGCCGTCGCGGGCCGCCGGGCCGACCACGACCTGCTCCAGCAGGCCTCGGGCCTCGATGACCTGGCCTTTGAGGAGGCCATGCGGGAAATCGTCTCGCGCGGTCTGCTCCGCCCCGACGGGGAGTACGGCTACGCCTTCCGGCACGCGCTCCTGCAGGAGGTCGTCTACACCGACCTGCTGCCCGGCGAGCGGATCAGGACGCACGCCGAGTTCGCCCGCCTGCTGACCGCCCGAGGAGGTTCCGCGGCCGAGCTCGCCCACCACTACCTGGCGGGACACGACCTGCCGGGGGCGCTGGCGGCGTCGGTGGAGGCCGGGCGGAGGGCCGAACGGCTGGGCGCCCCGGCCGAGGCACACCGCCACTTCGACCGGGCGCTCGGCCTCTGGGACCGGGTCCCCGACGCCGAGCCCCTGGCCGGGATCGACCACGTCGGCCTCGCCAGGCGCAGCGCCGACGCGGCGGCCGACAGCGGCGACAACCACCGGGCGATCTCCCAGCTCCGGCGCCTGCCGCCCTCCGCCGAGGTCAACGAGCGGCTCGCGTACGTCCTCATCGACACCGAGGACGTCCCGGGCGCGATCGCCGCCGCGCACGCGGCCGTCGCGGCGGCACCGGAGGGGCCCGTGCTCGCCCGGGCGCTCGCCACCTACGCTCGTTCGCTCTACTGGACCGAGCGGCACGACGAGGTCGAGGCCCTGGCCGGCCGCGCCCTGGAGACGGCCCGTGCCAGCGGCACCGCCGACGCGGAGACCAGTGCGCTGACCACTCTCGCGATCCTCGCGGCCCTCGCCGACGACATCCCCCGAGCCAAGGAACTGCTCGCCTGCGCCACCGCGGAGAGTTCGGGCAACCTCGGCATCGATCTGCGGGCCATCTTCAACCAGGCCCGCCTCCAGTACGAGAACGGAGACCTGGACGAGGCGGCGGTCACCACCGACCGGGGACTGCGGCTGGCGCACGAGACCGGGCTCAACTGGAGCACCTTCGGCACCGATTTGCGCTTCCTGCGGCTCCTGATCCACTACGTCGCGGGGGAGTGGGACCAGGCGGAGAAGGTCGCCTCCGGGCTCGGTGTCCGCGTCGGCACCCCGGCGGAGGCGCTGCTGTCGTCCTTCGCGCTCTTCGTCGAGGTGGCCAGGGGCCTGCCCGTCGTCGAGGAGCGCCTGTCCTGGCTGGAGCCCTTCTACCCCGACGATGTCACGGTCACCTCCATGGGCCGCGGCCTGGCCGCCGAGCACGCGCTGTGGCGCGGCGATCCGGAGAGCGCGCTCGAACACGCCCTCGCGGGGCTCGACGCCCATGTTCCCAACGACCCGGCCGTGATCCGGCTCAGCAGCACCGCCCTGTGGGCGCTGGCGGACCTGGGGCGCGCCGACGAGGCCGACGCCCTTCTGGAACGGGCCAGGGTGCCCGCCGACGTCGGCCCCGGCTCCGTCCGCCGGGGGGCGCTGGGTCCCGAGGGGCTGGCCTGGCTGGCCCGGGCCGAGGCCGAGTGGCACCGGGCGCACGGCCGCCTCGACGTCGCGGCGTGGCGCGCGGTGGTCGAGGCGTTCGACTTCGGGTTCGTCTACGAGGTCGCTCGCTCGCGGTGGCGGCTGGCCGAGGCGCTGCTCGTCGCGGGCGACCGCGTCGCGGCCCTGAAGGAATGGGAACTCGCCGTCGAGGCCGCCGAGTCACTGCGCGCCCAGCCGCTCGCCGCCGCCCTGGCCGAGCTGGGCCGCAGGGCGCGCTTCGTCTCCGCGTCGCCGACCCTGCTCACGGCTCGTGAGCAGGAGGTGCTCGCCCTGGTGGCCGAGGGACTGCCCAACCGGGAGATCGGCGAGCGGCTGTTCATCGCGCAGAAGACGGTGAGCGTGCACGTCTCCAACATTCTCGCCAAGCTGGGGGTCTCCTCCCGTACCCAGGCCGCCGCCGTGGCCCGCAGGGACGGCCTGCTCTGACCGCCCGCCGTCAGCCGGCTCGCCCCGCCACCTGATCGCGGCCCGTTCTGGTCTGCCCGGTGTGGCTGGACTCGTCCTGATCGGCCGCGCGATCACGACCTGCTCCGGCCGGATTCGCGTGATCGGGGCCTGCTCCGTCCCGCCTGGCGGTCAGGGCTCCCGCTGACCGGCGTGGTCGGGCTCGCCCTGGCCGGCCGCCGGGTCAGGTCCTGCTCTAACCGCTGCGGGCGGTCAGGGCCAGATCGCGGACGACCTGAATCAGCTCGGCGGGGTCGAAGGGTTTCGTCAGGTAGGCGTCGACCCCGATCCCGAGGCCCCGCCGCTTGTCGTCCTCCTGTGCCCGCGCGGTGATCAGGACCACCTTGATGTGCCTGGTCCCCTTGTCGCCCCGCAGCCTGGTGGCGGTCATCCAGCCGTCCAGCCTGGGCATCATGACGTCCAGCGTGATGACGTCGGGCATCACGTCCAGCACCCGGTCCAGGCAGTCCTGCCCGTCGGAGGCCGTGTCGACCTGGAACCCCTCCAGGGTCAGGTTGACCGCGATGAGCTGCCGGATGACGTCGTCGTCATCCACTACCAACACCCTGCCCAGAACCTCTCCCACGGCGTGAGGCTAACTCCTCTTTCCCGCCCCCGCGCGGGTTTCCACGGATGTGTACGCACAGCTGTCCACAGGCGACAGGTTTTCCACAGAACCGCGTTCGGCTCCTTGGTGATCACTTCCGCACGCCGATCCTGGGGCCTCGATCCTTCATCGAGCCCAAGGAGGGCATGCGTGATCACGGCATTCGTCACCGTCTCCATCCTCTCGGCGGCCCTCGCGGGGAGCTTCCAGGTCCCCGCGCCCCGCCTCTCCCCGGAAGCCTGCGGAGCCTGGGCCGGCCTTCTCTCCACGACGGCCCCGCGCCGGCTGCCGGAGGAGGTCCGCGTCACCCTCACCGCCGTCTGCGGGGCTCGGCGCGCCGTTCTCCCGGATACCGGAGCCACCTTGACAGACCGCCCCGCGCCGACGCCGCCCGGTGCCGCCCTCCCGGACACAGACGGCAACCGGTCGACGACCTTCTCGGATCCGGGCGGCGGATGGCCGATGGACCTCTCGGGGGCGGACGGTGAGTGGACAGGCGCCCCGCACAGTTCCGACAGCGGACTGAAGGCCCACCTCCAGGGCGAGCATGACGAACGGCCGGGAAGCGACGGCCCTCCGGGAGACGACCACTCCCACCGGCTCGCCACCCCTCCGGTTTCCCCTGCCGGTGCTGCCGCAGGCTCTCTCGCCGACGCTTCGGTAGACCCTCCCGTCGGTTCGAGTTCCGCTTCCGCTCCTTCAGCGAAGCGGAGGGCTCCTCGGGCCTCCTCCCGGCCGGAATCCTCGCGAGCGCTCGCCGAGCGGTCACAGCGCCCACCACGCGGGAGGAGAACGCCATCCGGCGGATGGGCGGCGTCCTCACCCGGACGGAAAGCCCCATCCAGGGGGCGGGCAGCGTCTGCACGCGGGCAGGCGGCGGTCTCGCGTGGACGCGGCGCGCCCTCGCTGGGACGGATCGCGGCGGTCGCGGCGCTCCGTCAGGTCGGCAGGCCGTACGTCTGGGGTGGCGGTTCGAGCGCCGGCC
Source organism: Streptosporangium sp. NPDC006013 (assembly GCF_040614275.1). Classification (NCBI taxonomy): domain Bacteria; kingdom Bacillati; phylum Actinomycetota; class Actinomycetes; order Streptosporangiales; family Streptosporangiaceae; genus Streptosporangium; species Streptosporangium sp. NPDC006013. The sequence goes on along the minus strand of NZ_JBEXUE010000056.1, from coordinate 15,407 downwards.
CGACCGGCGGGGGCTTCGACTGCTCAGGGCTCGCCCTGCACGCCTGGTCCAGGGCCGGGGTCAGGCTCACCCACTACACCGGAACCCAGTTCAGACAGGGCCGCCGGGTGCCGTTCTCGCAGCTCCGCCCAGGAGACCTGGTCTTCTTCGGCGGGGGTGCCAAGGACCCCACCCACGTGGGCCTCTACCTGAAGGGCGGCGTCATGGTCCACGCCCCGGGAGCCGGTGACGTCGTCAGGACGACCGACTTCGCCGCCTCGGCCTACTACCTCTCCCGCTATCGGGGCGCCGTCCGCCCCTCCCCGAGCCGGCCCGCCGGATGACTCTCCGCCCCCGAATCCTCTCCAAAGATCGTTCGCTCTCCGTAGTGAGTGTCGGTTAACCCCAGGATGCTGGTAATGTAATGACGCGTTGGCCCCCTTAGCTCAGGGGATAGAGCACCGGCCTCCGGAGCCGGGAGCGCAAGTTCGAATCTTGCAGGGGGCACACCAGCCAGGCCAGCGGATCTAGTCGCCGGCCAGGGCGAACGAGGTAGGAACGGGCGGGTCTCCAGTCTCACGGAGTCCCGCCCGTTCTCATTGGTGCTCGCTGGTTGTGGACCGGTCATGGATCTTCTTGCCCGTGTCCCTGCCCGTTGACCATCTGGGGATCGTCGGTGGTGTCCAGATGGCTCAACGTGGCCCGCCGGCGTACCGGGTGATCGCCAGAATCGCCATGTCGTCATCGTGCGAGCCGCCGGTCCAGCGCTCGACATCGCGTACCAGGGCCTCGACCACCTCCCCTGGCTGCCGGAACGAACCCCGCCCGGCGAGCCGGCTCACCGGGTCGTAGAAAGTGCCGTAACGGCCCCGGGCCTCCGTCACTCCATCGGTGACCAGCAGGAGCGTGCTCCCGGTCGGGAACGGCCGGCGCTCCGGCTCTGCCCGCGGCACGCCCAGGCCGCTCATGCCCAGGGGAAGACTCGGCTCGCTGGGATCCAGCGAGGACACCGTGTCACCCTCAAGGAGGTACGGCGGGGGGTGGCCGCAGTTCAGCAGCCGCACACTGCCCGCGTCCGATGTGATCTCGCCGAGCACCGCCGTGACGAACCCCTCCATGCGGATGCTCTCCTCGCGCGACGCGGCCTCTTTGACCAGCGCGCGCTCCATACGCTCGGCCAGCAGTACGAGGTCGGCCGCCTGGTCCGCCGCCTCCCGGAATGCGCCCAGCAGTACGGCCACCGTGCCGACCGCGCCCAGGCCCTTGCCTCGCACGTCTGCGATCAGCAGCCTGGTGCCGTATGGGGTTTCCTGCACGGCGTAGGCGTCTCCGCCGATCAGTGCCTCGATCTGCGCGGCCTTGTAGAGCGCGGCGACGGCCAGCGGGCCGATGCGCGCCGGCGGGGCGGGCAGCACGGCACGCTGGGCGACCTCGGCGACGGAGCGCATCACTTCCAGTCGGCGGCTGTGGCTGGTGACCACGCGGTTCACCCCGAGGCCGACGAGCGTGGTGAACACCGCGCTGATCAATGAGAGCGTGCCGACGACATGACCGAAGTAACCATCCTTGATCAACAACACCAGCTGGACCAGGACGATGGCCACTGCGACCGCGAAGGTGTGCCGGAGCGAGAGCAGCGCCCCTGCCGCCACGACCGCGGCGCCCAGCAGGTAGTCGCCCCAGTAGTAGCGCGGGGACAGCACATTGAGGACGGTGCCGATGACGATCATGGCGGTCGGTATGAAGGAGACGTACCGGGGCCAGCTCGTAGTGAGTGGGTTCATCCGAGCCCCGATTCCACATCCGATCGACCCATATGTGGGGAAGGCCATGTGAATCCCCTGGGGTTCCACCAGGTCCTGGCTTTGATCCTTTCTAGTGAACGTTGAATCGCCTGTCGAGGCGACACTCCCAGGGCGTTCGTCCGGGTGGTGACCGGGCCCGTCCGCAAGGAACTTGACAGCTCGTGCCGATCGGGCGGATCGGCGAGGGCTGTAAGGGCCACGTGCGGCATGGCACGACGCAAAGTGCTCGACCTTGAGGGAACGACGAGTGCGGGAGATTCGGTTTCGCGCTTACCGTGAATACGAAGTACCTGGCCGCTTCGTCTCGACCGGCTCCGCCTTGAACAGCCCGTCCCCGCCACGCATAGCGGGATCATCTCGCATGGAAGACCACGAGATGCGGGTGGACTGCCCCGGGGCGTGTCACTTCTCGCCGGAGAACCGCTCCCATGCGGACTGGCGGGTGATCCCGAGAGCTTCGCCGATCTTGATCCAGGTGACGCCGCGTCGGCGCAGTTCCTGCACCCACGAGCGCAGGTCGGCCTCGGCCTGGTCGATGTGCGCGGCGACGCGCGGAATGTGGCTCAGCATCTCCCCGTCTGTCAACGACTCCCAGACGGGCACGCGCGGTCCTGGGGGGTGCCGAGGCGCCCGTCGATGATCGACGCGGCGAGCGCCACGCACTCGTTGCAGATATACACTCCAGGGCCGGCGACCAGCTTGTCGACCTTGGTGTCCGGCTTGCCGCAGAAGGAACACCGAGCGAGTTCGGCCGGGGTGTCGGGCGGTGTCACAGCGCACTCCTAAATTGTCAGGGATTCCCTGACAATTGGTATGCGCGTTGCATCCTTCCGAAACGCCTCGCTGACGACACCCCGGTAGCGTTACCGAGACACGCTCGGACTGCCGTCAGGCGGTGTAGTTCCGGGCGGTGGGGACGAACTGCCGGCGGGCCACCGGCTCTTGCCGTCCCCGGCGAACGATCAGTAGTCCTGGTCCACGGTGGGTGGGATGCGAAGCCTGGCCTGTTGGCGTGTCCCAGGGCTCCGAGGCGGGCAAGCCCCGGCTGTGCCCGCTCCAGGCCAGGGTGTGTGTCCCGGATGGGACGGGACACCACTCCCGGGTAGGCGGGGCACGCCGTGTGGCACTCTGAGCGACGTGTCCGACTCCTTTCCCTCCGGTCGTGTCCCGGCCCCGCCGGGGCCCGCCCCCGGCGGTGTCTCTGCCGTGGATCGGCGCCTGGCGGTTGGGGCGTCGGCTCTCGTCGCGCTCTGCGTCTTGGCGTGCGGGGTCGCCACCTGGCTTGACGTGGCGACCGGGGTGGTGACGCGGCCCGAGCCACTGGACTGGGCGGTGTGGTCCTCGACGGTGCCCGGCGTGGCCCTCGCGATCGCCGGGATCGTGCTGGCGGTGCGCCTGCCCCGCCACCTCATGACCTGGCTGCTCATCGCCGGAGGCGTCGTCGCCGCGGTGAACGGCCTGGCCGCCGCGTACGCGGTGCTGTCGCTGACCCGCCACGGTGGTGCGCTGCCGCTGACTCCGGCCGCGGTCTACGCCGGGGCGCGGTTGGGGCCGCTGCTGAACCTGCTCCCGCTGCTGGTGCTGCTGTTCTTTCCTGATGGGCGGCTGCCATCACCGCGGTGGCGATGGGCCGCGTGGCTGTCGCTGGGGGCGACGGGCCTGGCGGTCGCGGTGTTCCTCGCCGTCCCGTGGCGGATCGAATCGCCGGGCATGAATTGGCCGGGACTCGACCCGCCGTTCCCGCCACTCCCGGATGCGGTGTGGCACTCGGCGCTGGCGGCGGTGCCGGCGCTGCTGGTGGTGAGCCTGCTGGTGTCGGTGGTGGCCTTCGCCTGGCGGTTCCGGGGCTCGGTGGGCGTTCGGCGGGCGCAGCTTCGCTGGATGCTGATGGCGGCGCTGCTGAACGCGGCACTGATCCTGGCTTCCGCCGTGGTGGACGGGCTGCCGCAGGACCTGTCGTTCGTCGTCTCCCTGGTGGCGGTCGCAGCGGCGGTCGTGGTGGCGGTGAGCCGGTACCGGCTTTATGACATTGATCCGGTGCTCGGCTGGACCCTCCTGTACGGCGGGCTCGCGGTCGCCGTCGTGGCGATCGACGTGCCGGTCTTCGTGAGCCTGGGGGCGATCATCGACGAGCCGGTGGCGGCGGTCCTGGCGGCGGTTCTGGTCGGGGTGGTCTACGCGCCGCTGCGGGAGCGGGTCCGGCGGTGGGTGAACCGGGGGCTGATGGGGCGGACGGAGCCGTACGAGGTGGTCTCGGCCCTCGCCCGGCGGCTTGAGGAGTCCGTGCGGCCGGAGGAACTGTTGCTGCAGGTGGCGAAAGCGGTGTCGGGGGTGTTCCGCTCGCCGTACGTGCGGGTCGAACTGGACCGGGCGGACGGGAAGACCGTCGTGGTGGAACACGGCACCCCCGGCGAGGACGTCGTGGTGCTACCGTTCGCCTACCGCGACGCGCCGATCGGGCGGCTTGTCCTGGTGCCGCGCGCGGGTGCGCGGCCGGCCGAATCCGACCAGCGGCTGCTGGCCGACGTGGTAAGGCAGGCCGCTGCGGCTGTGCGGGCGACCGCGCTGACCGAGGAACTGCAGCACAGCCGCGAGCGTCTGGTCACCGGCGTGGCCGAGGAGCGGCGCAGGCTGCGCCGGGACCTGCACGACGGGCTGGGGCCCACCCTGGCCGCCGCCGCGCTGAAGGTGGAGGCGGCGCACAACCTGCTGACCCGGGATCCCGGTGCCGCCCGGGAGGCGCTGGACCAGGTGAGGAAGGATCTTGCCACGATGTTGGGGGACGTGCGGCGGCTCGTGCACGATCTGCGGCCGCCGGCTCTGGATCAGTTCGGCCTGGCCGGGGCGCTGCGGCAGGAGGCCGCCCGGTTCCGTGGCGATGGGCTCGCCGTGCGGGTGGAGGTAGAGGGAGACCTGGCGGGATTGTCCGCCGCGAGCGAGGTGGCGGCGTACCGGATCGTCTGCGAGGCGCTGACCAACGTCACCCGGCACGCGGGCGCGGACACCTGCCACGTGCGTGTCGCCGTGGCGGGGAACGAGTTGGAGGTCGAGGTGACCGACGATGGGCGCGGGGTCCTTCCGGGCGCCGTGGTCGGGGTGGGTTTGGTCGGCATGCGTGAGCGCGCGGAGGAACTGGGCGGCCAGTGCGCGGTCGGGGTCGGCCGCGGCGGCGGAACCCGGGTCCATGCCGTCCTGCCCGTCGGGACCGTGACCCCCTCGTGACGCCGCGGGTGCTGATCGCCGACGATCATCCCGTGTACCGGGACGGTCTGCGCATGATGCTCGCCTCGACTGACCAGGCCGAGGTGGTGGGGATCGCCGCGGACGGGGAGGAGGCCGTCGCCGAGGCCGTCCGGCTGCGCCCTCAGGTTGTGGTGATGGACCTGAGGATGCCCAGGATGGACGGTGTGCAGGCCACCGAGCGGATCGTCGCCACCTGCCCGGACACGCACGTGCTGGTGCTCACGATGCACGAGGATGACGAGAGCGTCTTCGCCGCCATGCTCGCCGGCGCTCGCGGCTACCTGCTCAAGGGGGCTGAGCAGACGGAGATCCTGCGCGCCATCATGGCGGTGGCCAGCGGGGAGGTGATCTTCGGGCCGGCACTCGCGGGGCGGGTGACGCGCTACTTCGCCCGGCTGGCTGTAGCCCGTCCGGTCCGAGAGGGGCCGTTCCCCCAGCTCACCGTTCGGGAACGGGAGATACTCGACCTGATCGCGGCCGGCCTGTCCAACCGGATGATCGCCGAGCGGCTGTCGCTGGCGCCCAAGACGGTACGTAACAACGTGTCCAGCGTTTTCGCCAAGCTCCAGGTCGCCGACCGCGCCCAGGCCATCATCCAGGCTCGCGAGGCCGGCCTCGGCCGGTGACCGGCGTGCTCTCGGCCTCGTGCGGGCGGCGCCCGCGCAAGGGTGAGTGAGCGTTGGTCGACGTCGGCCCCGCAGAGGCCGGCTGACCGGATCGCATCGTATGGCGGGGCGGGGGCGGCCGAGCCACCCTCCGTTCATTTCGCATGGTCATCGCGTCGCCGGTCCAGCCGGCCTGCTTGACCATCTCGTGGAGCCGCGCACCGCCGCGTCTCTCCGAGGACACGGTCGCTCACGGTGTCACGCAGCCCGCCCGCGTGCCTGGGAGCGGTGTCCCCGCCGCCCCGGGACGCCTGGCCCGGTCACGCCGGGCCAACTCGGGACCGCGCGCATGGCCGCGCTCCCTGGGCGCCCGGGACGCACGGCCGAGATCGTGTTACCACCGACAAGCAACGGAGGAACACCAATGTCCAGCCGCATCGTGCCCAGCAACGTCAATCCCAACGAGCCCGTCGCGATCCAACGCACCGCGGACCCGGCGTGGATCCGGATCGCCGGACTGCTCCTGGCCGTCGGGGCCGCCGCCTGGGCGGCCGGCATCGTCATCGTCGGGGACAAGATCGAGGAAGGCATCCAGACCCTCGACACCATCACCGGGATGCTGTTCGTCGTGGGCCTGTTCGCCTTCGTCTGGACGGTGCTGGCCACCCGCGGCGCCGGCGACGGGTGGGCCCGGATCGTCCCGGCCGGCCTGCTCGTGCTGCTCCCCGGCGCGTTCCTGCTCAACGCGCTGTCCTTCGGCTACGCCACCCACGACGATTTCCCGCTGCCGCTGATGATCCTGGACGCCTGCTGGCCGCTCAGTCAGCTCGGCATGCTGGTCCTGGGCATCGTCCTCGCGGTCAAGGGCCGCTACCAGGGAGCGCTGCGGTGGCTGCCGCTGCTGGCGGGCATGTGGTTCCCGGTGACCATGGTGGCCCAGATCTTCGGCGGCTCGACCGTCTCGGTGTACGTCAGCGCGGCGTGGCTGCTCGGCATGCATGCCCACCTGGGAGTCCGCCTCGCCGTTCGTCCCATCTCACGGTAGGGAGGCCCCGAGCAGCCGAGGGATCGTCGTTGCGGAGGAACTCGACGGCGCTGGCGGCACGGTGAGTTCGCGGGACACCACATCCCCGGGCGCGGCCACCGTGGCGGTCGCCGCGACGGGCGGCCTCATCTTCCTCGGCCTCGCCATCCTCGTGGTCGTCACCCTTCGCCGTTACAACCCAGAGGCGGAGTGATCCGGAGAATCCCCTCGGCCGCTCAGAACGGAGGTTCGTCGTCGGGTTCGGGGTCGACGAGGGTGGCCGCGATCGCCTCGACGCGACTGTCCAACCGGCCGGGGCTTGCCAGGATCTCCCCGGTGCGGGGGTCGAAGGCGAGCTCGTCTGTGACATGTGCGGGGGTGTCGGAGGCACTCGGGCACCAGCGGGACACCGGGCAGAACCGGCACCAGGCTCCCGGGGCGGCACGGAAGGCGACGTCGCGGTGCCAGGGCCGGACCCGGTCAAGGACGACCGCCTGGGCGGTCGAGACGGTCGCCGGGTCGGTCGCGTCGAAGGTGAGCACCTCGGCGGAGTCCGGGGTGAGTTGCTCCAACTCGACCAGCCCGTCGGTGTCCCCGAAGACGCCGGTGGCGATCAGGCGGACCGCCAGGGCGAGCTGGGGGGCCATCTCCAGCGCGTTTCCCGCGGTGATGCCGCGAGGTACGGCCGACGTCTTCTGCTCGCGGTAGACGAGGCGTCCGCCCACCCGGCGGAGGAGATCCGGGTGGGCGAGCACCATCACATCGGCCCGCGCGTCGTACGCGGCGATCTTCGGCTCGGGTCTGACCTCGGTGACCTCGTCCGGGCCGCGCAGCGGGCATACCGCCAGATGCCGGAGCAGGTACGGCCGGGCCCGGTGGTACTCCTGGCGCTCCATCAACTCGTCGGCGAGGCCGCAGTCATCGGCGTCCACCTCCGGCAGGTCCGCGAGAACGCAGGCTCTTCCCCGGCGGTGTGCGGCCTCAAGCCACGCGTGCACGTGCTGGCCGCGCTCGGCCGCCGGGCTCGTCTCCCAGTCGCCGGGCAGCCGGAGCTCTCGCAGGTGAGCCTGTGCCGGGCAGACCTGGTAGTACCGGGACGTCGTGATCGACCATGTCCGCCGGTGCGTGCCCCGGTCGTCGAGGCCGAGCAGGCCGGGAGCGTGCGCGAGGTCCCCGCAGGAGGCCCGTGCCTTGCACTCGGCGCAGTCCCGCCCAGGGGTCCGGCCGCCACCGGCCAGCAGCCGGGCCGTCGCGGGTCTGACGTTCGAGGTGTAGGCGCCGCGGATCTCCTCCAGATCCGTCGTGTCGACAAGGACCCGGTCCGTGCCGGTGGTCAACCCGACCTCGACCACCCGCACTCGCCGGGGGACGGGAACGGGCCGTACCGGGACGGGGATGGCGCGATGCAGCTCCGACGGGTCCGTCACCTGCTTGCCGACCGCCGCCACGTACGCCATCGCCTGGGTGGACGGAAGATCTGTGCCGCCCAGGGGGCGGCGCAGGCGCATCCGCCGGAACTCCACCGTCGTACCGTCCGGTGCGCCGTACCATCGGCCCCACACGGTGAGGGATCGCATCTCCGCGGGGGACCGGCCGCCCTGGACGATCCGCGGCTGGTGCTCGGGCCGGAGTTCCACCCCCTCGGAGGCGAGTGTGGCGGCCAGGCTCTCGGAGACCTCCAGGTAGGTGTGGCAGGCGTGCTCGATCCAGTTGGCGACCCCCGGATGCACGGTGTCGCGGGCGTTTCCGAGGGTCCTCGGCAGCGCCTCGTCGATCGGGACGGCCTCGAACTCGACAGCGTTGAGCACGTCCATCACCAGGCCGAGCGGAAAGGTCTCCCAGGGCGCGTACCTACGCCTCTCGGAGACCCGCGGCCACAGCTTCGGGCGAGCCTTGACCGCCGCGAAGTCTCCGCAGTCGCCGTCCCGGCGGTCGAGCAGGCTCGCCGACAGCCTGACGACATCGGGATTTCCGGTGAACTCGGTGCTGGGGGGCTGACTCAACGCACTCTCCTCGGTATGGGGGAAGTAGAGAGGTGCTACTGCGCTGCAACACAGTGAAACATATTGTGAATTAGAGTCACAACTTTTTAAGGTGATAGGCGGATACTTTCCGATGAAACGCGACAATCGGGTATCCGTCAGGGGGGAGCGCCGGTCCCGTTCGCGGTCCGTGCTTAACGGGGAGTTACTGCCGTTCGTCCGTTGAATGAACGGAAGTTGACACGCTTCTTAGCCAACTCTCATCGAGGGCACGTAGAACGACGTCATGAATGGTTCGGCCGCCGCGAAAGCGCTGGTCGCCGGTGACGGGCCTGACGTCCGTGAGCCGCCGTCCCGGGCGCTCCGGCAGGGCGGCTCCGCCATGCGGACCGCCGCTCACGGGACGTGCGCGTCCGGGGCGTCCCGCGCCGGGGACTCGGACGCGTCGCTCCCCGGTTCGCACCATGACATGTCCGCCGACGCTCTCTCGAATGGAGCAACATGCTGCGCAGACTCCGCAGGTCGTCCGCGATCGCAGACGGCCCCGCAGATCCCGGGGACGGTGGCGGGGAGGGGCGGGTGCCCGATGCCGGGCGCGCGCTGCGTGCGCCGAGCAGGCTGCACGCGTTCAACCGCTACGAGATCAAGTATCTGGTCGACACCGGTCTGGTGGACGAGCTCCGGGGCGAGATAGAGCGGCGACTCGACCGGGACGCTCACAGCGGGGACGAGGGGTACGGCATCTGGAGTGTCTACTACGACACCCGCGGGCTCCGCTTCTACTGGGAGAAGATCGAGGGCCTGAAGTTCCGGCGCAAGTTGCGGATCAGGCACTACGGCGACCGTTTCAAGGTCACCGCGGACACCCCGGTGTTCGTCGAGATCAAGCAGCGGGTCAACCGCGTCACCCAGAAGCGCCGGGTCTGCCTGCCGTACGCCGACGCGCTGCGGTTGTGCGACGGGCGTGAGCCGGTCGAGCACACCGAGGCGGAGCGGCCCTTCGTCGAGGAGGTTCTGGACCTGGTCTGCCGGCTCGATCTGCGGGCCACCGCGATGACCGGCTACCAGCGGCACGCCTATGTGGGCCGGGACGCCGATGTCGGCCTCCGGGTCACCTTCGACCAGCGCGTACGGGGCCGTGACCGGGACTTCCACATCGGCGCCGACGCCCAGAACCGGTTCATCGTCCCGCCCACCAAATCGATCATCGAGGTCAAGGCGAACGAGCGGGTTCCCTACTGGCTCACCGATCTGACCGCCAAACGGAACCTGCAGGTGGTGCGGGTCTCCAAGTACTGCCAGAGCGTGGAGGCCTTCGGCCGGGCCCCTCGGTCGATCTTCCACGTCCCCGACCATGACCCCCACTCCGCCTGATGGAGGCGTAACCCCCATGAACTTTGATTTTCAGGACCTGTCCGGCACCTTCAGCGTGATGGACATCGCCATCGCGATGTCGCTGTCGTTCGTGCTCAGCGTGATGATCGGCTGGGTGTACCGGGCGACGCACCGCAACGTCTCCTACAGTCAGTCCTACGTCCAGACACTGGTCATCCTCGGCATGATCATCTCGCTGATCATGCTGGTCGTCGGTTCCAACATCGCGCGCGCGTTCGCCCTGGTCGGCGCGCTCTCCGTGGTCCGGTTCCGCAACGCGATCAAGGAGACCCGGGATGTCGGCTTCATCTTCCTGGTGATGGCCGTCGGCATGGCCGTGGGCACCCGCTTCTACGTTCTGGCCGCCGTCGCCGCCGTGGCGATCTCGCTGGTCATCATGATCATGAGTCGTTTCAACTGGTTCCACCTGAACGTCCAGCGCCAGGTGGTCAAGGTCCAGGTGCCCTCGGACGAGGATTACACCCACACGATCCAGGACGTGCTGATCCAGCACACCGACGAGTTCGAACTGGTGAGCATGGAGTCGATCCGCGGTGGCGCGCTGACCGAGCTGATGTACACGGTCAAGATCAAGAAGGGCGGCGAGCCTGGGAACCTGATCTCGGCCCTGCGGGAGCGCAACAGCGGCCAGCCGGTCACGGTTCTGACCGGGTACGACCAGACCGACCTGTAGGCCGCCGTGACCATTCCCAAGAACCGGCCGCGGCTGCGGCACCGGATTCCGGTCAGGCTCCGGCACCACTGGAGGGTGGTCGCCCTCTTCGCCGTGTTCCTGCTGGTGGTGGGTGCGGGCTTCGGCACCGGGACGATCCGGCCCTACGTGACCACCGGGCAGGTCAGCGCGGCGCGGACGGTCACCCAGGACATCGCGGGCACCCAGGACGTCTTCGACACCGCGATCTCGCACAGCGTCCAGATCACGTTCAAGGACGGGGCCTATCGGGACATGCTGGAGGAGTATTTCAAGGAGGGGGAGAAGAAGTACGTAGAGGCCGACCTGGTCATCGACGGGACCACCCTGCCGAGCGTGGGCATCCGGCTGAAGGGCAACTCCACGCTGATGGGGCTCACCTGGAACGGCAAGTCCCGCACCGGGGGGCGGGGCGGCGCCCCCGGCGGCGGGCGTCCGGGGAACTTCCAGCCTCCGGAGGGTTTTCAGCCTCCCGAGGGTTTCCAGCCGCCGGAGGGCTTCCAGGCTCCCGAGGGTTTCCAGGCGCCGGACGGCTTTCAGCCGCCGGACGGCGGTGCGGGTGGTGGCGGGGCAGGACCCGGGCGGGGTCCGGGTGGTTCGATGACCGCGCTCAAGGCGGAGGAACCCGAGAACCTGCCCTGGTTGATCAGCTTTGACGAGTTCGTGGAGGGGCGCCGCTACCAGGGGCACTCGCAGCTGGCCGTGCGTCCCGCGACCGGGCAGTCCTCGACCCTGCTGAACGAGGCGCTGGCGATCTCGCTGGTCGGCGCGGCCGGCGAGCCGACCCAGCGGTACGCCTACAGCTCGTTCACGGTCAACGGCCGTTCCTCGTCTCCACGTCTGCTGGTGGAGTATCTCGACGAGGGATACGCGGAGAGGCTCGGCGACGGCGTGCTGTACAAGTCGCTCGCCTCAAGTGGCTTCAGCTACAAGGGGGAGGACCAGACCGCCTACGGCACCGACTTCAAACAGGTCAACAAGGTGGGAGGTAAGGACCTGCAACCGGTCATCGACCTGGTCAAGTGGGTGGAGCAGTCCTCCGACGAGGAGTTCGCCGCCGGGCTGGCCGACCGGGTGGACGTGGAGTCCTTCGCCCGCTATCTCGTCCTGCAGAACCTGATGGTCAACTTCGACGACATGAGCGGTCCCGGGCGTAACTACTACCTGTGGTACGACCTGGACGGCAAGAAGTTCACCGTCATCACCTGGGACCTCAACTTCGCCTTCAACGGCAACGCCACGGCGGGGCCGAACGACACGCTCGGCATGGGGTTCGGCGGGGGCGGCCCGATGCGGGGGGCGGGTTCCCAGACTCAGCCGGTGCAGGGCTCGCAGTCCCAGTCCCGGCCGACCGGGAACGGGCAGCCGCAGGTTCAGCCGACCCAAGGGGCGGCGGCCCAGGTTCAGCCGACTCAGGGGCCGCGGCCGCAGGTTCAGCCGACGCGGAGCGGGCAGCCACAGGGCGGTGCCGGTCAGGAGGGCGGCGCCCGTCAGAACAACCCGATGGGCGGGCCGCGGATGGGCCACGCGCTGAAGGACAGGTTCCTGAAGACGCCCGCCTTCAAGAAGGTCTACGAGGAGCAGTACCGGAACCTGTACCAGAAGCTCCTGGGAGGCGGGGCCGCCGCCACGCTGCTCGACGACATCGTGAAGTCCTACCGGCTGAACGAGGGCGCCGACACCGCCAAGGTCGAGGCCGAAGCCACGTCGCTCCGTACGACCCTCAAGACCCGCGCCGAGGCGCTGGGCTCGGACAAGGTGATCGCCGGCGGATGATCCTGCGAGGAACGGCGGGATTCCGCGTCCCGGTCTCCCGCCGTTCCTCCGCGCACTCCCTTTCCCCGGGGCCTCACCGGCATGCGATGATCCACAGTGGTCGGCGAAGGTGCTCCGGTTGGCCGGTGCGACACGGGCCCGGCGACGCCTCCGACGGTCACCGGCGTGACGTGCCCGCGTACGCCGGGCCCGCTCACGTACGGCATGTCGCGAAGATGAACGAGCATCGATGGGGAGGCCGCATGGAGCACGTCCTGCGGGAGATCGCCAGCCAGCCCGAGTGCTGGCGGCGGGCGCTGGAGCTCGGCGCGGCGGGCCCGGCGGGCCTGCCGGAGGCGGGCGAGCGGGTCGCGGTGATCGGCTGCGGCACCTCGCTCTACATGGCACAGGCCTACGCGGTCCTGCGCGAGCGGTCGGGGCAGGGGGAGACCGACGCGTTCGCCGCCTCCGAGCTGCCCGCGCGCCGCTACGACCGGCTGGTGGCGATCACCAGGTCCGGGACCACCACGGAGGTGCTGCACGCCCTCGGCGCGGCCGGGGACATCCCGACGGTCGCCGTCACCGCCGACCCCGCGACCCCGGTGTCCGGCCTGGCGAAGACGGTGATCGCGCTGGAGTTCGCCGACGAGCGCTCCGTGGTGCAGACCAGGTTCGCCACCAGCGCTCTCGCCCTGCTCCGCGCGCACCTCGGGGAGGCTCCCGCCGACCTGGCCGCGCAGGCCGAGGCCGCGCTCGCCGCGCCGCTCCCCGAGGGGGCGCTCTCACGGCGGCAGTTCACCTTCCTCGGCAGCGGGTGGACCAACGGCCTGGCCCAGGAGGCGGCACTGAAGCTGAGGGAGTCGGCCCTGGCCTGGTCGGAGGCGTACCCCGCGATGGAGTACCGGCACGGGCCGATCAGCATCGCCGACGAGAACAGCCTGGTGTGGTTCTTCGGCGGTCCGAAGGAACTGCGTGAGGAGTTGACCCGAACCGGGGCCCTGACCACGGTCGCGGAACTCGACCCGCTGGCCGACCTCGTCCGGGCCCAGCGCCTGGCGGTCGAGTTGTCCCGATCGCGCGGTCTCGACCCGGACAGTCCACGCAACCTGAGCCGTTCGGTGATTCTCACGTAACCGATGAGGAGCACGACGCGCGGATCGGCATCGTTGGCGAGGTAGGCGACCTGACCCATTCGGTGGTTCTCACGTGGTCCGGGGAAGCGGCCGCCACCTGGGGAGCGTGCGCGTGCGGTGTTCAGCGCCGTCGGACGCCGCTCGCGATCCAGCGGCGGACCACGGCCAGCGCCAGCGGGAGCGGTACGGTGCCCGCGCCGAGACCCACGTCGACCAGCAGGTCGAACACCTCCTTGCGGCGGGCGGCCGTGTCGATCGCCGCGTCGATGAAGCCGGGCGACTGGGCGGCGAGGGCGAGCACGTCCGTGGTGCGCAGGTGCCGCCCGAGTGCCTTCCTCAGCTCGCGCCGGTAGGCGGGCAGCGGGTCGGCGGCGGCCCGCACGGCCGCCTCGCCGGCGAGGCGGCCGGAGACCAGGGCGTAGTAGATGCCCTCGCCGGTGAGCGGGTTGATGAGACCGGCGGCGTCACCGGCGAGCAGCACCCGCCCCGAGCCCGGCCTCGGCCGCCCCGGGGACAGGGGCAGGTGGTGGGCGCGCAGGTCGTGGGCGCTCAGGTGGGGCAGCAGTTCGGCGAGCCGGCCGTGCAGCACCTCGCGGCCCGGCCGGCCGGTGGCGCGCAGCCTGGGCAGGAGCATCCCGAAGCCGACGTTGGCGGTGCCGTCGCCGATGGGGAACGACCACGCGTACGCGGGCCACCCGTCCTGCTGCATGAAGATGGACTGCACGTCGTCGTCGGCGGGCACGTCGGCGTAGCCGCGTACGGCGATCGCGGTGTGCCTGTCGGGAGCGGGGGAGACGCCGATGAGGCGCCGCATCGTCGAGTTGGCCCCGTCGGCGGCGACGGCGGCGCGGGCGGTGACGGTGCCGTCGAGGACGATGTGGCCGTCGAGGACGGCGAGCGAGCGGACGTGGTGGCGGCGGACCTCGACACCGCGGGCACGGGCGGCGTCGACGAGGCGGGCGTCGAAGACCCTGCGGGGAACGACGTGGTTGGGCCGGGCGGAGGTGGCCGAGACGCGCGCGCCGCCGGGGGAGACCACCGCCAGGCGCTGCGTCGGCCGGTAGTCGGCGACGAGGTCGGGGATGCCCAGCAGGGCGAGCTCGTCACGGCAGTGGGCGGCGATGCCGTCACCACAGGCCTTGTCACGGGGGAAGTCGGCCCGATCGAGCAGGAGCACCCGCGCGTCAGGCCGGAGCTGCCTCGCGCGCAGCGCGGCCGCCGCCCCCGCGGGCCCACCGCCGACGACCGCCAGATCCCACACGTCGTTCACCCGGGTGAACCTTCCCTGTACGCCCCTGCGGAACCGCCTGGCCATCACTCCCTCCGACCAGAGGGCTCGCCGGCTCGGATCGGGTTCGCATGGACACCGGCACCGGCCTCGCCGCCGGGCGTGCCGGAGATCTCGCCGTCCTTTACGCTTCCCCCGCTCAGGCCTGCTTCACCGGCTCGGGGTCCGGGGCGCTCACGCCGGGTGGGTGCTCGGGGACGGTGGAGGCGAGCGGGACCTCCGCGCCGCTGACCATGCCCAGCTGGACGGTCTGGCGAGGCAGCACGAGGTCCAGCAGCCAGCTCCCGGCGATGCGCGCCCGGCCGTGCGGGACGGCCAGCAGGTGGTAACCCCGGGCTACCACCTTGGCGACCATGCCCGACAGCGGCACGCCCAGCGGGTTCGCGGCGGCGGCGGCCCCGCCCAGGTCGACGACGAACCCCAGGTCGTTGTGCCGTCCGCGAGCTGGAGGCGCTGCACCCCACCTTCGTCTCCGTCACCTACGGTGCCGGAGGCAGCACCCGCGAC
>NZ_JBEXUE010000055.1:0-32608 GCF_040614275.1 Streptosporangium sp. NPDC006013 | reverse complement strand
GCCCGTGCCGAGCGCGACGCCGACGCCCAGCGTGACGCTCACGCTGGCCGATGTCTTCAAGAGGGTCGGGCCGTCGGTGGTGGTCATCCAGGCCGCCCGATCTCGAACCCTCGCCCCGCACCGGCGAAACCCCACCCGGCCGGGCCGGAACCGCGCGGCTCACGGGTTCCGGCCGGGAGCGGGCCGTGGCCGTGGCGCAGCCGCCGCCCGGCCTGCTGGTGGAGGCCGACCCCGCTCCCCCGGTGCGGGAGATCGGCACCCTGGCCGCGGTGTCGGTCACCGAGCCCGTCCCCGGCGTTCACCTGCTCGACTTCGGCCGCAATGTCGTGGGGCGGCTCCGGCTGCGGATCGACACGCCGTACCCGGTCCATCTGGTGGTCCGCCACGGTGAGGAGCTCACCGCGACCGGCCGCCTCTACGACGCCAACCTGCGCACGGCCGAGCAGCGCGACGAGTTCCTGCTCCCCGCCGGACGCCATGTCGCGGAGCCCGCGTTCACCTTCCACGGGTTCCGCTACGCCGAGGTCACCGGATGGCCGGGCGGCATGTCCGCGGGCGACGCCGAGGCGGTGCTCCTGTCCTCGGCGCTACCCGTCACCGGCACCCTGACCGCCTCCGACCCCGCCGTCAGGCAGCTGGTCTCCAACATCGTCGCCTCCGCCGAGGGCAACCTGCTCAGCGTGCCCATGGACTGCCCGCAGCGCGACGAACGGGCCGGCTGGACCGCCGACATCTCGGTGTTCGCCTCGACGCTGAGCTTCCTCCGGCACACCCAGGCATTCCTCTCCGGCTGGGTGACGACGCTGATCGACGGCCAGCGGCGGGACGGGGCCGTCCCGCACGTGGCCCCGGTACTGCCCGAGTACGGGTTCGACTCGCCGGTCTGGTCAGACGCGATCGTGGAGGTGCCCTGGCTGCTGTGGCGGCGCTACGGCGACGACCGGACCCTGCGCCGGGCGTACGGGCCGATGCGGCGCTGGGCCGACTACTGCCTGGCGCAGTGTGACGACGGGGTCCGCCCCGGCCGGGCGCTGGGCGACTGGCTGGCCCCCGGAACCGTGGAGACGCCCAAGAGCCTGATCGCCACCGCCGCCCTCGCGCGGAGCCTGCGCCTGATCGCCGACGTCGCCGGCGTGCTCGGCGAGCCGCACGCCAGGGAGTACGGCGAGGCCTCGACCATGGTCTCGGGCGCTTTCCAGCGGGCCTTCCTCACCGAACACCAGCTGCGCACCGAGACCCAGACCGGGTACGCTCTCGCCCTGGCCTGGGACCTCGTCTCGCCTGAGCACCGCGCCCGGACCGCGGCCGCGCTCGCGGAGCTGGTCAGGGCGGACGGCCACCGGCTCATGACCGGTTTCGTCGGCACGCCGCTGCTACTGCCGACGCTCTCGGAGACCGGCCACCATGACGTCGCCTGCCGGGTCTTCAACCAGGAGGGGCACCCTTCCTGGCGCTACCAGCTGCGGGCGGGCGCGACCAGCATGTGGGAGCGGTGGGACGCCTGGCACCACCGGCGGGGCATGCACACCCCGACGATGAACTCCTTCAACCACTACGCCTACGGCTGCGTCGGCGACTGGCTCTTCCGCCACGTCGCCGGGGTCGGCGACGACCCCCGCGGGGTGAGCGGCGGGTTCACCGAACCGCTGCTGCGCCCGGGGCCCGTCCCGCTGCTGCGGCAGGCGCACGCCAGGTACGACAGCCCCGCGGGCACCGTCGAGTCGGGATGGCGCGCCGGGCCCGACGGCCTGCAGTTCGTCTTCCGCGTCCCGCCCGGCGTGACCGCCCGCGCGGTGCTCCCCGTCCACGGCACCTGGGACGGCATGACCGTCAACGGCACCTTCCTGATGGGGCTGGCCGAGCGGCTCCCCACCAGGCGGCTGGCCGACGGCTCGTGCTCGCTGGACCTGCCGTCGGGCCGCTGGTCGATCACGGCTCCGGCCGCCGCCGCCGACCCGCTGCTCTCCGCCTGGGACGAGCTTTGACCACCTCCCCTCCGCGCGGGGAGGGGCCGCCTGCCGGACACCGGGTTCGGGCCGGACACCGGGTTCGGGTCAGCGCACCGCCCGCAGGGCGTCGACGATCCCGTAGCCGTAGAAGCCGTTATGCGGACCGCCTCCCTCGCAGGTGTGCGTCGCGGTCGCCGTGCCGCCGGTCGGCAGGTGCCTGGTGTAGGTGTGGGCGGCCGGGACGGGGCAGGCCGTCCTGGTCGCGGTGCCCTTGAGCACCATCTCCACGACGGCGGGATGCAGCGTCTTGCCACCGTGCACCCGGTCGGGCCGGCCGAACCTGGCGACGATCAGCGCGGCCACCCCGGCGGCGCGTGGCGAGGCCATCGAGGTGCCCTGAAGATACTGGTAGTAGGCGCAGGCCTGGCCCCGGCAGCTGCGGACCACGCTGGTGACGTTGGGCGTGCCGTCGGGGTTGAGCTGACCGCGTTGCCTGGCCAGCGCCTCGGGGTAGGCCGCCAGCGTCGCCCTGGTGACGTCGCGGGTGCCGTCCCCGGTGTCGTAGACGTCACCCCCCGGGGCGGCCACGTCGACGTGACCGTCGCCGTAGTCGGAGTAGTACGCCTTGCGCCCGCTGACCCCGGTCGAGGAGACCGAGATCACATGCCTGCCCTCGCTGGGCATGGAGACGCAGCTCGGCGGGATCGTGCGCGGGCGGGGCAGCTCGCCGGGGGAGCCGACGAAGTCGGGACTGGAGCCGTCGGCGAGCTCCTTGGTGTAGTCGGTGGCACCGTTGCCCGCCGCGGACACCAGGGTCACGCCCCTGTTGTAGGCGTAGGTGAGCGCCCGCTGGGCGGCCTTGATGATCGTGGCCTGCTCCAGCCGCTCGGCCGGGGAGTCCGCCGGGTTGTCGACGCAGTTGAACAGCCACGGGTCGATGTAGTAGCTCATGTTGACCACATCGACGCCGATGTCGGCGGCGTAGGTCAGCGCGTCGACGCTGGGCTGCAGGAAGAAGAAGCCGGAGTCCTGCCCGGCCCGCAGGTTCACGATCGAGACCTTGGGGGCCACGCCCGACATGCCGAGCCCGTTGACGGGTGAGGCGATCGACGACGCCACGTGCGTGCCGTGGTCGTTCTCGTCGACGTCCGCCGGGTCGTTACAGGAGTGGTCCGGTTCGGCCGCGCACGGGCCGTCGACCTCGTTGCCGTCGGCGTCGACGGGGATGTCGACGGTGAAGTTGCGGCTCAGCTCGCGGTTGAAGTTCGGCGCGATGTCGGGGTGGGAGCCGTCCACGCCGGTGTCGATGACACCGACCAGCACGCCCGGGTCGCCCTGCTGGTGCCGGTAGGAGCCGTCCACCGTCGCGTGGATCTGCTTCATGTCCCACTGCAGCTCCGACAGCGGTTCCGCGGTGGGAGCGGCCCCGCCGAAGGTGGAGGCGGCGGGGGCGCCGTCACCGGCCTTCTCCACCGCCCTGGCCTGAACCGCCGGGCGGCCCGTGACTCCCCTGGCGGTCGTGGGCACGCGGCCGATGGACCGGTTGTGGGCGATGTCGTCGATCGCGTCGGCGTCGCGCACCGCCTCGGCGAAGCCGGTGTTCCTCGTCGTGACGGTGGCGACGCCGACCGCGGCGTTCTCCTTGAGGATGCTTCCGCCCGCCGCCCTGATGACCCGCTGGGCGTCGGCGGGACGCGCGCCCTCGGTGTACAGCACGACGTACTCGACCTCCGCGCCCGGTTCGGCGATCACCCGCCGGGCCTGCGCCCGGGGCATCGGCGCGGCTGCCGCGAGGGCGGTGACGGCCACGGCGATGATGACCCGTTTCACATTTACCTCCAACATCGTCAAAAGACCCCCCACACCGACAATCCGAGCGTGTAGATATTTGCCGCCAAGGTGTAATCGATCCAACAAACACCAGAAATCTCACTGCCCCTGTGACCTGCACGCATTGGCGAATCATGCCATCACCGAACCCGCACATGAGGATTCCCACTCCAAAACCAACGAGGGCACGGAATTTCGCACTGTGAAATCCCCTTCAAAAGGGGATGAGGCGTCACCGGCACCGAAATTCGGCGCGGGATCCGATTCGCGACCTACAGGGCCTTCCGCGCGACCGAGGTCTCCGGCACAGCGAGCCCGGCGGGTCTGCCAGAAGGATCCGGGCGAGGACGGCCCCTCTCGGCGAGACCGCTACGAGACACGCCGCGATCACGGCTGCGAGACATGACAGCGCACGCGTACTCTTCCGGCGACACGTTGACGGTGACGAGTGGTCACGGGACCAGGACAGGCGAAAGAGAGCCGACGGCGGCTGTCCTGAAAAGGCCGTCCCGCAGATTCACCCAGGCCCGGGAACTCCTGGCCGCCCATACCGACGAGGACCCGCCGCACCACCCTGTTCCCACGCGACCTGCACCGCCTGGCCCCTTGACCTCGTAGCGACTCTGCGGTGCGGCCCGTCCGGACATCACCGGAACGGGTCGCACCCGCTCGGCGTGACACTCCCTCCGGCACCCGAGCGGGGTCAGCCGGGCGGGCCGACCCGCTCCTGCCTGCCCGGCAGCGAGGTCACGTACGAGATGAGCGCGTGGAGCGGGCCGGAAAGGTCGCCCTCGCCGACGCGCACCGTGTGCGCCCGGCCGCCGTCCTCGACGGTCAGCTCGTAGTCGAAGCGGTCGGGCTGCCCGCTGGAGGCACCGGAGCGCTCCGGCGCATCGGACAGCCCGGCCCGCTCCACCCTGGAGCGCAGTTCGGCGACCTCCTGCGGCGCCAGCGACGCCGAGTCGACCGTGGTGGTCATGACCAGACCGGCGATGCCGCCCCCCCGGACGATCGACACCTTCATGGGCACGATCCTAAACCGGCCCCGCCTGGAGAACCCCGACCTGTTGCCAGGCGGCGCGTACCTTGCGCTGCTCGTCGCCGTCGGCGCCGAACAGCTCCCCCGCCACCTCCACCGTCGCCTCCGCGGCCTGCCGGAAGTCGGAGCGCGGCCGGAGCCGCTCGGTGAGGGTGACGTACCAGATCCGGCCGGCGCGTTCCCAGGCGTTGCCGCCGATGGCGATGGCGGCGAGGTAGAAGGCGTGGTTGGGGATGCCGGAGTTGAGGTGGACACCTCCGTGGTCGTTGGAGGGGTTGCCGTCGTCGGGCAGGTCCAGGTAGTCGCGCATGTGCGCGGGCTGGCGGTCACGGCCGCCCGTGGGGGTCGACCAGGCGGTCCCCGGCGCCTTCAGCGACCGCAGGGCCGTCCCACGCAGGGCGCTGCCCAGGATGCCCTCGCCGATCAGCCAGTCGGCCTGCTCCGCGCTCTGCCCGAGGCCGTACTGCTTGACGAGGGACCCGAAGACGTCGGAGAACGACTCGTTGAGCGCCCCGGACTGCTTGCTGTAGACCAGGTGCGCGGTGAACTGGGTGATGCCGTGAGTAAGTTCGTGGGCGACGATGTCCACGGCCTTGGTGAGGGACCCCTTGTTGAAGATCTGCCCGCTGCCGTCACCGTAGATCATCTGGAAGCCGATCCAGGCGGCGTTGTCGTAGTCGTTCCCGTAGTGGACCGAGGAGACGATCTCCAGCCCCCGCCCGTCGATGCTGTCGCGCCCGAAGACGGTCCGGTAGAAGTCGTAGGTGGCCCCCGCCCCGTCGTACGCCTCGTCGACCGCCGCGTCACCGAACGGCGGATCGCCCTCCCCCCGCCTCTTCTTCCCGGGAAGGTCGAAGTCGCCGCCGTTCTCCGCGTCGTAGACGGTACGTACCATGCCGGGGGCGGGCGCCACGTCGGCGATGGTGAGGGTGAGCCGGCTCAGCGCGCCGGTGACCGACGCGCGCTGCGCCCGGGAGGTCTCCGACGCGGTCAGGGTCCGGAGCGCCGCCTCCCGCTCCTCGGGGGTGCCCTGCTCGGCGACCGCCTCGAGCAGGTCGGGGGGCGCGATGCAGCACGCTGGCATGCTGTCGAAGGTAGTCATACGCCAAGAATCATCGCCGTTCTTGGTGAGCGCACGAGTATCGCCATACTCACCCGCGAAGTTAGGAACGCCTGGTTCGGAGTGGTTGAACCCGCGAAGCGGCACTCCATCCTCCCCGGAGCCGTAACGCGGGCACGGCCGGAGTACACGAGAAACGCACCGCCTGATGCGGGTCTTGTCGATACCGGGTGCGCCGTTGTTGGCGCGCACCGCGACCCACCCGCACTGCAGCACGTCTCTGCGGCAGACCTTGTCATACAGCGCGTGGAATCGACGTCCGGGATCGGCCTTGGCCGCCCGGTACAGCACATGCTGCAAGGCTCGGACCGGATCACGCGGAACCCGTGGTTCCCGCGATCCCTTGGCGGCGGGACTAGCCTGACCGGCACTCACCGGGCCCCCCTCGACAGACACTGCGCATCGACGAAGCAGCGGCCCTTCCCTCACCGCCGGTTGTGTTGTCCGGTCGGCTCGATCGGTACTACGGCCGCCTCCGACGCCCACCCGGCCGACCATCCATTTCCCGGCGTTGACCGGTTATAGGACGCCACGCTCCGGCAACATAATTTCCGCAGGTTGCCGGGCCGGGGAGGGCCTCCCCAGTTCCCGCCGCCACTATCGACACGTTCCGCGCCCCATACGCCGGGGAGTCCTTGACGGCTGCGCTTCCAGGCTCTTCACCGCGTCCGTGGCCTTCGCCCTGGATTCGGGGGCTCAGCTCTCCCTGGTTCCCGACCAATGGCCGGGACCTCTAACGACGCCGCAGGCTTCGCTTCATGCTACGGACCGCATCGTTGCTCCCCCTTGAAAGGGCCTTTGACGCTGGGCTTCGCCCCCGCCCGTTTCCAGACGAGACCGCCAGCCTGCTACCGGGCCTCCTGGCAGCTACCCGGACCGGACTTCCACCGGCAAGCGACGACGAGCTTACGAACAGACAGATCAGCCGCTACGTCACGGCTTCACCTCCGCTCTGCTGGGCGCACGAACGATTGAGGTTAGCGAAGGTCGTTGCGCGGCTGGCGCATCGCCGGCACGGAGCCGTTCGGGTTTGCCGAGACCGGCCCTCCGCAACGGGGGTCCCAGGCAAATGACCACATATCCAAGAGGTCGGGTGGCCAGCACCGCCACCATGCACTCTACAACGCCATGGAACTCGTAGATATGCCAAGAAAGTAGGAGGAAATGGAAAATTCCGACTTGCACTCTCTCTACCCGCACCTGGAGGGACTGTCTACCGACAGAATAATTTTCTGAGAGCGCTCTTTCGGAGTCGAATTTGCTCGCGTTATAGTGCGAAAGACAAGATACATCCAGGATCTGGATATCTACTTGACGGGCCTCGCACGGGCAATCGCGGCTCTTTCCCGCGGGTCGGACGGCGTGGACAGGCCCGAGGGGAACCCCTTGCAACACATCACCCCCGCAACGTAAGCGACCACTGCCCAAGATCGGGGGGAAACTTCAGAGGCGGAGTTGATGCATGGTGGAACGACGCATGTCGGTTGCGACGCACTGGGGTAGTTATATCGCCGTAGTCGATTCCGGCCGGTTGGTGCGAATCGAGCCGAGGCACGATGACCCCGTGCCATCGCCGATCGGCCCCGGAATGGTGACAGCCGCCGACGATAGCGCTCGCGTGTTGCGCCCCGCGGTGCGCAAGGGCTGGCTGAACGGCGAGCCGCGCGCCCACGACACGGCCAGAGGTACGGACGCCTTCGTGGAGGTGAGCTGGGACGATGCGATCACGCTGGTGAGCGATGAACTCCGTCGAGTTCGTTCACAGCACGGAGACAGCGCGGTGTTCGGCGGGTCCTACGGCTGGGCGAGTGCGGGCAGGTTCCACCACGCGCAGGGTCAGCTCCACCGGTTCCTGGCGCTGGGAGGGGGATACACCGACTCTCGCAACACCTACAGCACCGCGGCGTTGGAGGTCATCCTCCCTCATGTGATCGGCGGCCATCCGTGGAGCTACCAGTCCCGGATGCCGATGTGGGGTGAGATAGCCGAGAACTGTGAGCTTGTGGTGGCGTTTGGAGGGCTTGCCCTCAAGAACAGCCAGATCAACCCTGGTGGGCTGGCCAGGCACCAGACGCAGAACCTGCAACGCCAGTGCCGTGAGGCTGGGGTGCGTTTCGTGAACATCAGCCCCATCCGCAGCGATACCGCCGGCTTCCTCGACGCCGAATGGTTGCCCGTCATCCCCAACACCGACACCGCCGCGATGCTCGGCATCGCACACACGATGCTGGTCAACGGGTGGCACGATGAGGACTTCCTTCGCCGGTGCTGCATCGGGTTCGATCGCTTCACCTCCTACCTGGTCGGCGAGCTCGATGGCATCCCGAAGGATGCTGCCTGGGCAGCGAAGATCACGGGCATCAGCCGCGACGCGATCACCGACCTCGCTGGCCGCCTCACCACCCAGCGTTCTCTCATCATGGTCAACTACGCGGTGCAACGGGCAGACCATGGTGAACAACCGATCTGGATGTCTGTCGTACTGGCCGCCATGGCGGGCTCGATGGGTCGGCCTGGCTGCGGCTGGGGCGCAGGGTACGCGACGATGGACGCGACAGGCGTTGCCCCAGATCGCCCCTTCGTGGGGACGATACCCGAGGTTTCCAACCCTGTTCCGGATTTCATCCCAGTGGCAAGGATCGCCGATGCCCTGCTGCATCCGGGCAAGACCATCGACTACGACGGCCAGCGCCTCACGTTGCCCGAGCTTCGCCTGATCTACTGGTGTGGAGGGAACCCGTTCCACCACCACCAAGATCTCCATCGGTTGGCGCGCGCCTGGCAGACCCCTGACACGGTGGTGGTTCACGAAGCCTGGTGGAACACCACGGCCAAGTTCGCGGACATCGTGCTGCCCGTCGCCACCAGCCTGGAGCGCGACGACTTCGCCGCCGGATTTTCGGACCCCCACATCGTCGCGATGCCGAAGGTCCGCGAGCCGGCGGGCGAGTCGCGCACCGATCACCACATCTTCGCCGCCTTGGCCTCCCGGCTCGGGTACGAGCGGGAGTTCACGGAGTCGCGCTCCGAGATCGAGTGGGTCCGACACCTTTACGAGCAGACGAGGGCCAAGCTCGGCGGCGATGCCGCCTTGCCGAGCTTCGACGACTTCTGGCGCAGCTCCACCGCTGAGCTGCCGGCGGCGACCGGACCGTTCCCCGGCAGTTTCGAGGACCTCCGCTCAGATCCGCAGCGTTTCCCCCTACTGACGCCGTCGGGCCGGATCGAGATCTTCTCCGAGGAGATCGACTCGTTCGGCTACGACGACTGCGTCGGGCATCCGAAGTGGTTTGAACCAGTGGAGTGGCTTCGTGCCGATCTGTCGGACCGATTCCCGCTGCACCTGATCTCGAATCAGCCGGCCTCACGCCTGCACAGTCAGTACGACAACGGTGGCCGCAGTCTCAGTTCGAAGATCGGTGGTCGTGAGCCCGTGACGATGAATCCGTTGGACGCTGCGTCGCGCGGCATCGAGAGCGGCATGATCGTGCGCGTCTACAACGATCGAGGTAGCTGTCTCGCGGGCGCGGTCCTGTCGGACGACGTCATGCCGGGCGTCGTGCAACTGTCCACGGGGGCGTGGTGGGATCCGGTCCAGCCAGGCCTGAACGGAACGTTGGACCGCCACGGTAATCCGAACGTTCTCACCGCGGATCGGCCGTGCTCGCGCCTGTCCCAAGGACCGAGTGCTCTCAGTGCGCTGGTCGACGTTGAGCGCTACGACAGCCCCCTTCCCGATGTGCTCGCCTTTTCACCACCAAGCCTCGAGCCTTGAGACGAAAGCTTCCTGCCTCTTCGGGGTCTGAGGAGGGGTCCCAGTAGCAATGAAGAAATTTCCAACGAAATATCCTCTGACCTGGATTGATACGGACCCCTATGTCTAAGGTCGCGATTCGCTTACGGTGTTGACCATGAGCGACGACAAGCCGGAGTTCGGGTACGGCGCGGGCGGTCGCCCGTTGTGGACAGCGCGGGACCGGGACGCTGAGGTCATCCGGACGGTGCTGCGCAAGGCGGGGCGTCGGGAGTTCAGCGAGCGCCACGGCGGGTTCGTCGTTGAGGGCGGCGGCGACGGAAGGCCGTTCCAGGTCGCGTGCGCCGACGACGCCGAGGCGTCCGCGCAGGAGTTCGCCCGGTACTCCGACGACCTGCGCAAGGCCGGGTACCGCGTCGAGGCTGACGCTGGCGATGATCAGATGTTGCTGGTGCGGGAGTCCTCCTGATCGCGTTCGCTCCAGCGCGTGAGGTGGAGGTCAGCGGGGACGGCGGCGCTGGGCGGGGTCGGCTTCGGCGGTGATGCGGGCGGAGGTCTCCTCGCCCAGGCGGACGTACCGGCCGAGGCTGGCCAGGTGCTGGTGGCGGCTTTTGGCCTGCAGCTCGGGGGCGGTCCGTCCGGCCTGAGCGAGATGCTGCAATGCACTGTGCCGGAGCTGGTGCAACGTCCATCCCTGGCGGTGCGGGTCCAGTTCGGCGGAGGCGGTCTTGAACAGGTACTCGGCGCGCGGGTAGGACAGCCGCCCCCGCCCGGTGATCGGGCAGATGTCACCGCGCGCGGGCGCGCGAGATCCGGAAATGGGGGCGCGACGGTCGGCCAGGAACACCGGCCCGGCAGTGCGGTCGGCCAGTAGGCGGGGCAGCAGCCGCGCGGTGGCGGTGGCCCAGTGCACGTACTCGATGGCGCCGCCCTTGGAGCGGACGCGGGCGCGGCGGAACTCCAAGTCGAGGTCCTCGACGTTGAGGCTGAGGATTTCCTCGGCGCGGGCGGCCGTATCGTACAGGAGCCTCCACAGCACCCGTTCCCGCAGGGCGTGCGCGGGGTCGGTGAACAGCTTGTCCAGCCGGGCGGCCGGGATGGCGCGGTCACCGCGCCGGGCGGGCTTGCGCCGCTCCAGCCGCCGGGCCGGGTTGGTGGCCAGCAGGTCCTGGCGCTGGGCCCAGGTGGTGAAGGAGGCCAGCGCGGACAGGTGCCGGTTCCAGGTGGCGGCGGCCGCGGCCGTCCAGCGGTCCATCACCGCGGCGTACTGCTCGGGTGTCAGCGCGGCGACCGGATAGTCCGGCCCGGCCACGACGGTCAGGCGGGCGAGGGTCTCGGCGTAGCCGGTGCGAGTGGTGGCCGCCTGCACCGACTCCAGGAAGCGCTCGACCGCGGCCGTCATCGACGAGGCGGGCGAGGGACCGGCGGCCGGTGCCGGCGGGCCGGGGAAGGACACGACGGACATGGACGTCCTCCGGGCAGGCGATGTGACACATAATGTAGCCGAGTCGCCGTCGTTGCGGCGAACGTCGAGCTGGGCGGACACAGCCCAATGGCAGTCTATGTGACAGATAATGTGAGTTCTGTGTCACGGGTGACGCATGCCTCACCGTCACGCCATATCACTCTCAGTGTTAAGTGAATTACCGTCAGCAGGCAACGAGTGGTGATCACCGGAATCCGGGGGCGGTCGGTCCGGGCGATCATCTCTTGGCAGGAACAGTGGACGGCGACGTGATCGTAGGCCGGTCATGCCAGGCAATCCGCGATTGATGGCCCCCGCGGATGACACCCCGGGGGCAGAGCGAAGGCGAGGTGGCGGGTGCATCTGACCCCGCATGAACAGGAACGCCTGCTGATCCATGTGGCTGCGGATGTGGCCCGCAGGCGCAAGGAGCGGCTGGTTCCCCTCAACTATCCGGAGGCGGTCGCGCTGATCACGGCGCACGTGCTGGAGGCGGCCCGGGACGGCAAGTCCGTCCACGAGCTCATGTCCACCGGCAACAAAATCCTCTCCCGGGCCGACCTCATGCCGGGCGTCGCGGAGATGATCTCCGACCTCCAGATCGAGGCCACATTCCCCGACGGCACCAAGCTGGTCACCATCCGCACCCCCTTCGCAGACGCCGAGGACGAGAACGACGAGGGAGACGGCGAGGAAGGTGAGCGGGAAGCGCGGGCGCAGTCGCTGATCCATCCGGGGAAGATCGACCACCCGGACGGCGCCACGCAGGTGCCCTTCAACGAGGGCCGCGAGATCACGATGGTGGAGGTGACCAACACCGACGACCGTCCCATCCAGGTGGGCTCGCACTACCACTTCTACGAGGCCAACCCTCTCCTCGACTTCGAACGCTCTGTCGCCTACGGCAAACGCCTGCACATCCCGGCCGGCAGCTCGGTCCGGTTCGAACCCCGGTGCACCCGGACGGTGAAGCTCGTGCCCATCGAGGGCAAGCGCATCGTCGCCGGCCTGCGCGGCCAGGTCGGAGGGCAGCTCGATGGATGAAGCCCTGGACGCATCGGCCGACACCGCAGCAGATCAGGCGCCAGGCGTGCTCGCCGCGCCAGTGGCGGAGGGACCGCTGCGGGAGTGCGGGTCCGGCATGGAGATCCTGCCGATCGATCAGCCGCTGACCAGGGTCCAGTACGCCGACCGGTACGGCCCGACGCTCGGTGACCGTATCCGGCTGGCCGACACCAACCTGCGGATCGAGATCACCGAGGACTGGGCTGGCGGCCCGGGGCGCAGCGGCAACGAGGTCATCTTCGGCGGCGGCAAGGTGATCCGCGAGTCGATGGGCCAATCCTGCGCGCCGCGTGACCCGGCCAGGTTCGGCGCCCCGCAGCCGCCCGACACGGTCATCACCGGCGTGGTGATCCTGGACCATTGGGGCGTGGTCAAGGCAGACGTGGGCATCCGGGATGGGCGGATCGTCGCGCTCGGCAAGGCCTACAACGACGAGACCATGGACCGGCTGCACGACGGGCACGAGTACGCCACCGACTTTTTGATCGGCCCGGAGACCGAGGTCATCGCGGGCAACGGCAAGATCCTGACCGCGGGCGGCATCGACACGCACGTGCACTTCATCTGTCCCGAGCAGGTGCACGAGGCGCTGGCCGCCGGGGTCACCACGCTGATCGGCGGTGGCACCGGCCCCGCCGAGGGCAGCACGGCCACGACCGTCACGCCCGGCGCCTGGCATCTGGCCCGGTTGTTCGAGGCGCTGGACGCCTTCCCGGTCAACATCGGGCTGCTCGGCAAGGGCAGCACCATGTCCACCGAGTCCCTGTACAACCAGGTGGAGGCGGGCGTGGTCGGCTTTAAGATCCACGAGGACTGGGGGGCCACCCCGGCCGTGCTGCGCCGCTGCCTGGAGGTATGCCGCGCGACCGGCGTCCAGCTGGCCCTGCACGCCGACTCGCTGAACGAGGCGGGCGCGGTCGCCGACACCATCGAGGCCATCGGCGACCACCCGATCCACGTCTTCCACGTCGAAGGCGCCGGCGGCGGCCACGCTCCCGACATGATCACCATGGCGGGCCTGCCGAACGTGCTGCCCGCCTCCACCAACCCCACCCGGCCCTTCACCGTCAACACGGTCAAGGAGCACATCGACATGGTGATGGTCTGCCATCACCTCAACCCGCTGGTAGCCGAGGACCTGGCCTTCGCCGAGTCACGGATCCGGCCCTCCACGATGGCCGCCGAGGACGTCCTGCACGACCTCGGCGCCATCTCGATCATGTCGTCGGACGCGCAGGCGATGGGCCGCATCGGCGAGATGATCATACGGACGTGGCAGACCGCGCACGTGATGAAGGCCCGGCGCGGCCCGCTGGAGGAAGACCAGCCCGCCGACCGCAACGGCGACCGGGCCGGCGACGGCGGGGCCGACAACCATCGCGCCCGCCGCTACGTCGCCAAATACACCATCAACCCGGCCATCGCGCACGGCATCGACCACGAGGTCGGCTCGGTCGAGGTGGGCAAGCTGGCGGACCTGGTGCTGTGGGAGCCGAAGTTCTTCGGTGTCAAGCCGCACCGGGTGATCAAGGGCGGCCAGATCGCCTACGCCCAAGTGGGCGACGCCAACGCCTCCATCACCACCCCGCAGCCGGTCCTGCCCCGGCCCATGTGGGGGACGACCGGCCGGGCGCCGGGCGCGAACGCGGTCAACTTCGTCACCGACCACGCCATCCAGGCCGGCCTGGCCGACCGGGTCCGCGTGAGCAAGCCGTTCCGGGCCATCCGCGACACCCGCAAGGTGTTCAAGGCCGATATGCGGGAGAACAGCGCCTGCCCCGACATCCGCATCGACCCCGACACCTTCGACGTCGAGATCGGCGGCGCGAAGGCCAAGGACGTCAAGACCGACATCGACGACCAGCTCGTCGACGGCACCCAGTACGCCGACACCCTGCCCATGGCCCAGCGCTACTTCCTGTTCTGACCACCCGCCCCCCGACCACCTGACCGAGCGCCTGAGAGGTGAGCCGCCCGCGATGACCCGTGCCGCCCTGCTGATCCTGGCCGACGGCCGCTTCCCCGCCGGAGGGCACGCCCATTCCGGCGGGGCCGAGGAGGCCATCACCGCAGGCCGCGTGCGGGACGTGGCGAGCCTGCAGGAGTTCTGCCGCGGCCGGCTGCACACGGCTGGCCTGGTCGCGGCCGCTCTCGCGGCCGCGGCCGCCGCCGGGTACGACCCACTGCTGCTGGAGGAGGCGGCCGATGCCCGCACCGCCAGCCCCGCCCTGCGGCACACCTCGCGCAGGCTCGGCCGGCAACTGCTGCGCGCCACCCGAGCCGCCTGGCCCTGCGCCGAACTCGACGCCCTCGCCGCCGCCCGGCCGCGCGGCGCCCACCAGAGCGTGGTGCTCGGCCTGGCCGCCCGCTGCGCCGGACTGACACCGCTGCAGGCCGCCTACGCGGCGGCGTACGAGAGCATCAGCGGCCCGGTCACCGCGACCGTCCGCCTGCTCCGGCTCGACCCCTTCGACGCCACCGCCGTCCTGTCCCGCCTGGCCGCCGACCTCGACCACGTCGCAACCGCCGCGGCCGAGGCCGCGCACCGCGTGCACACCGACGGAGTCGCCGCGTTGCCGGCCGCTGCGGCGCCGCTGCTCGACATCACCGCCGAACAACACGCCACCCGCCCGGCCCGCCTGTTCGCCTCCTGACCACCTGACCACCCCCGCATCCCCGGAGCAGCCATGCACCTCCACCACCACGACGCTCTCGGCGACGGCCCCGCCCCCGGCTCCGGCGGCTCCTCGCCCCAGCCTCGCGACGGCCGCCGCGCGCTGCGCATCGGCCTGGGCGGGCCGGTCGGCTCCGGCAAGACCGCCACCGTCGCCGCCCTGTGCCGCGCGCTGCGCGAAGAACTGTCCATCGCGGTCGTCACCAACGACATCTACACCCGCGAAGACGCCGAGTTCCTGCTGCGTGAGGCCGTCCTGGCCGCCGACCGCATCACCGCCGTGCAGACCGGCGCCTGCCCGCACACCGCCATCCGCGACGACATCTCCGCCAACCTCGAAGCCGTCGAAGACCTGCAGGACCACCTCGGTCCCCTCGACCTGATCTTGGTGGAATCGGGTGGCGACAACCTCACCGCGACCTTCTCCAAGGGCCTGGTCGACGCGCAGATCTTCGTCATCGACGTCGCCGGCGGCGACGACATCCCGCGCAAGGGCGGCCCCGGCGTCACCACCAGCGACCTGCTCGTCATCAACAAAACCGACCTCGCCCCGCATGTCGGCGCCGACCTGGAGGCCATGGCCCGCGACGCCAAAGCCCAGCGCGGCGACCTGCCCACCGTGCTGACCGCGGTCAAGACCGCAGGCGGCATCATCCCCGTGGCCGACTGGATCCGCGGACGGCTCGCCGACTGGACCGCACGCGTCGCATGACCCTCTCGCCCTCTGCGCCCGCACCCGCTCAGCCCCCGCGAGCCCAGTCCGGGCCCGGCGTGCGCGCCACCGCCCGCATCCGCGCCACCCGCGCCGGCAACACCACCGTCCTGCCCACGCTCGCCGGTGACGGCCCCTTCGACCTGCGCCGCGCCCGCCCCCACGGCGACCAGGCGCGCGTGTGCATCCTCGGCGTCATGAGCGCCCCCCTCGGCGGCGACCGGCTGCGCATCGAGGCCACCGCCGAACCCGGCGCCCACCTGCACATCACCACAGCCGCCGCCACCATCGCCCTGCGCGGCCCCACCACCGCCCACGCCACCTACGACGTGCACCTGACCGTCGCCGAGCACGCCAGCCTGCACTGGCTGCCCCAGCCGCTCATCTCCGCCGCCCGCAGCAACCTGCGCCAAAGCTGCACCATCGACCTGGCCCCGACCGCCCGGCTCCTGCTCCGCGAACAGATCGTGCTCGGCCGCGCTGGCGAACCCCCGGGCCGGCTGGCCACCCGCCTGACCGTTCACCGCGACGGCCGCCCCCTGCTGGACCAGCACACGATGTACGGGCCCGAAGCGCCCGGCTGGGACGGCCCCGCCATCGCAGCCGGCCACCGCGCCATCGGCCAGACCCTCATCATCGACCCCGCCCTGGACCGGCACCCGCCCCAGGCCCGCCTGCTCGGCGACGACCCGGCAACCGGCCAGGCCGTCCTGACCCCCCTGGCCGGCCCAGCCGTCTTGGTCACCGCCCTCGCTCCGGACACCCTGCAACTGGACCGCCTCCTGGAGGCGGCCTACGCCATCCGGTGAAGGCCGTGTCGCCGGCCACAAAGCCCTCACCCGCACGTCATGTCACACAACGTCACTAGAACTTCGTGGATGTGGATCAGTGATGATCCAGCAGGAAAGGAACCGCACCATGTCGGAGTCGTTCATCCCGCGCCTGGCCGCCCCGGTCGAGCCCACCGCCACCGGCGCTCACATTGGCATGAGCGCCCTTCAAGATCGCAAGTACCGCCAGTGGTTCAGGGGCGCCGACGTCGATGGTGACGGGATCATCACCCGGCAAGATGTCCTGCTGATGAGCGAGCGTTACATCGCCGCTCGTGGCGCGTCGCAGTCCGCGACCGCCGCTCGGCTCAACCAGGAGCTGGACGCGTTCTGGACCCACGTGATCGCGCCGATGGATCAGGACGGTGACGGTAAGGTCGACCTGCGGGAGATGACCGAAGGGTTCCGGCGGGCCCTGACCGACCCCGCTCTGTACCCGCAGCAGATCCAGTTGGTGGCCGACTGCTATTTCGACCTCATCGATCTCGACGGCAACGACAAGATCGACCAGGAGGAGTTCCAGCAGATCTTCGGCCTGGCTGGCAACCTCCCCTTCGAGCACTGCGCCGCGGTCTTCACCGCCCTGGACCTGGACGGCTCAGGCACGCTGGATCGCACCGAATTCCACCAGGCGCTCGCGGAGTACTTCTACGGCAACGACCCCGATGCCCCCGCCAACCACTTGTTCGGCAAAGTCGCCGACTGACGGACCCCGAAGAGCCCCCGGCTGGGCGCGCACGCTCTCAGCCGGGGCCACGCCGTCAGGTGAAGATCTCCCGCCGAACTCGAGTGAGCTGCAGGGGTGCAGGCGATCGCCCCTCTCTGCGGTCAGGTCGCGAACAGCACGCGGGGTTCGAGGTCAAGCCGGGTTACCGGGGTTTGCTACGGACACCAAGAGGCGTACGCCGGAGCCGATCCCGCGCACACCGCGCGAGGAGGTGCGCCGCCGGTTGCTGACCGCGGCCGCGCAGGTCTTCGCCGAGCGCGGCTACACCGACAGCAAGCTGGAGGACATCGCCCACGCCGCCGGCTTCACCAAGGGCGCCGTCTACTCGAACTTCGGCAGTAAGCAGGAGCTCTTCGGAGCCATTCTGCGTGAGCGCGCCGACAGCGAGTACGCCACGGTGATGGGTGAGGTCGCCGACACCGACACCCCGGCGGCGGCCGGCCGAGCCGCCCGGCTGGTAGCACGGCGAATCGCCGACGACACCGAACGAGGGCAGCTCGGACTGGAATTCGCGGCCCGCGCCGCCCGTGACGAGCAGACCAGGAAGATCGTAACCCCGCTGCGCCGCGCCCAGAGAGAGACGGCGGCCCACTCGATCGCCAGGATCACCGAACGCGGCGGCATCAAGATGGCCGTAGCCCCCGAGCTGGCCGCGTTGATCCTGCACTGCCTGAGCAACGGCCTGTCGATGGAGCACCTCGCCGACCCCGAGGCGATCAGCACCGACCTGATGGAGCAGGCCCTTTCCACCGTACTCGCCGGATTGATCGCCCTTCCGCCGGAAGACTGACACCCCCGCCACCCGCCGCCACCCGCGGCCACCTGCCGCCACCCGCGGCCACCTGCGGCCACGCCCCGGCGGGCGCACGGTGGCCTGCCATGTCACCGCCCCCACGCGAGCTGGAGGCGCAGCGGGGGGCTCACGGCGCCGCGCCGCGAGCCGTGACCATGCCGCCCGAGCGGCTTCCGGCTGGGCGCGAAACCTCCCACCCCATGCCGCCCGAGCGGCCTTCTTCGCGCGCGAGGCCTTCTAAGAGCGACCACCCCCGCGCGGCCTCCTGACAGCGAACGCGGTCGCCCGGGACGTCCCGGCGCGACAGCCCGGGCGACCGTTCATCCATCGACCGAGGATCCCATCATCATGCGGAAAAACTATATCGACTGGTTGAGAAACGGTGCGATCCTTTTTCTGTTCCCCTACCACACGGCACGCATATTCGATGACATATCACCGTTCTACATTAAGGGCGCGGCGAGCACTTTCCCGTCAATTCTCGTGCGTTTATCGTTCTGGTTCATGCCACTGCTCTTCCTCCTCTCGGGCATGTCCAGCCTGCACGCGCTGCGGAACAGATCCACGAAAAACTATCTGAAGGAACATCATCTGCGACTGATGGTGCCGTTCGTCTTCGGCGTCCTGGTCATCGTGCCTCCGCAGGCCTATTTCGCGAAGCGGTTCCGCGGCGACCAGCGGGAAAGCTATCTGGACTTCCTGAAAAACTACTTCACCGACTTCTCCGACTGGTCGGAGTACGCGGGCGGGATCTCACCGGCGCACCTCTGGTTCATCCTGTTCCTGTTCCTCATATCGATCGCCCTGCTACCGGTGATGGCCGCGGCGATCAGGAACCACTACTCTCCGGCCTGGCTCGGCAACCCGGTCCTCGTCGTACTGCCGTTCGCCGGCCTGGCCCTCCTGTCCGCCCTGCCCGACATCAGCGGCAAGAACATCTTCGTCTACGCCGCCTATTTCATCCTTGGCTTCTTCATGGCGACGGACGACAGGATCACCACCGCGATCGAGAAGCACCGGAGGATCCATCTCGGCACCGCCGTCGTCGGAAGCGCCGGCATCCTTCTGGAGATATTCACCATCGGCGGCCAGTCGGGGATGGTCTTCACGATCTGGCACTTCCTCACGTACTGGGTGAGCCTGCTGGCGATACTCGGATACGGAAAACGGTATCTCGACCGGAGATCGAGGCTGGTTTCCTACTTCAATCCGGCTGCTTTCCCGGTCTACATCCTGCACCAGACCTACCTGGTCATCGTCGGCTATCACGTTCTACAGGTCACCGATCGGGGTATCGTCCCCTTCCTGCTCATCATGCTCGTCTCCCTCTTCCTGAGTATCGCGACCTACGACGTCATCCGCAGAATCCCGCCGATCAGGATCCTGTTCGGCCTGAAGTGATCGCCCGGCGAGAAGGACCACCGCTGGAGGCGGACCGTCATCGTGTGCGCTCGCGCTCCGGCCGGCGGTGACGAGGCAGGGTGGAGTGCGCCTCCGGGCGTGATCGTGAGAAGGTTCTTTTGCTCGGCGATCACAGATTCGTGACCGCGCCCGGGGAGCGGGCAGGACGGAGGCGGCGATGCTTGAGGACGAGGGAACACCGGGGGCGCCGATGGAAGGCGCCGGTTCGCGGGGGACAACACGCACATGACGTCACTGCTGGCCATCAGCGACCTGCACATCGGCTACCAGGAGAACCGGCGCATCGTCGAGGAGTTGCGGCCCACCTCCGCCTCCGACTGGCTGCTGGTCGCCGGGGACGTCTCGGAGAAGGTCTCCGACGTCGCGTGGGCCCTGGGACTGCTCGCCGACCGGTTCGAGAAGGTGGTCTGGGCGCCCGGCAACCACGAGCTGTGGACCCATCCCAGCGACCCCGTCCAGCTGCGCGGCGAGGAGCGCTACCGGCACCTGGTCGAGGTGTGCCGGAACCTGGGGGTGGTCACGCCGGAGGACCCGTACCCGACCTGGAGTGGGCCCGGTGGCCCGGTCACCGTCGCCCCGCTGTTCGTGCTGTACGACTACACCTTCCGGATGCCCGGCGTGGCGACGAAGGAGGAGGCGCTGGCCCGCGCGTACGACAAGGGCGTGGTCTGCACCGACGAGATGCTGCTGCACCCCGACCCGTACCCGACCAGGGACGCGTGGTGCGAGGCCAGGATCGCCGAGACCGAGCGACGCCTGGAGGCCAGGCCGCCCGGCGTGCCGACGGTGCTGGTCAACCACTATCCGCTGGTGCGCGAGCCCACCCTGATCCTGCGCCACCCGGAGTTCGCGATCTGGTGCGGCACCGAGCGCACCGCCGACTGGCACCTGCGCTTCGACGCCGCCACCGTCGTCTACGGTCACCTGCACATCCCCCGGACCACCTGGCACGACGGGGTCCGCTTCGAGGAGGTCTCGTTGGGCTATCCGCGCGAATGGCGTCCCCGCTCCACCACGCCCGGCCGGCTGCGGCGCATCCTGCCCAGCCCGCAACCCGTCGCATGATCGAGAAGATCCTGCCGCCGTGGGTGGCGAGCGCGGAGTCCTTCGACGACCCGCCGGGCGTGACGCTGTTCCCCGAGGAGGAGGCGGTCATCGCCCGCGCGGTGGACAAGCGGCGACGCGAGTTCACCACCGCGCGCCACTGCGCCCGCCAGGCCCTGGCCCGCATCGGACTGCCGCCGGCGCCGATCCTGCCCGGCGAGCGCGGCGCTCCGGGATGGCCCGGCGGGGTGGTGGGCGCCATCACCCACTGTGCCGGGTATCGCGCCGCTGCCGTCTCCCGTGACGCGCTGACCGTCGGCATCGACGCCGAACCCCACGAGCCGCTCCCCGACGGCGTCCTGGACGCGGTCTCCCTGGACGAGGAGCGGGCGGCGATCGCGCGGCTCGACGGCGGCGTGCACTGGGACCGGCTGCTGTTCAGCGCCAAGGAGAGCGTCTACAAGGCGTGGTTCCCGCTGGCCAGGCGCTGGCTCGGCTTCGAGGAGGCCCATCTCACCTTCGACCCGTCCGGTACGTTCACCGCCCGCCTGCTCGTCCCCGGCCCCCTGGTGGCGGGCAAGGAGCTGACCGGCTTCACCGGCCGCTGGCTGGTGGCCGACGGCCTGGCGGTGACCTCCATCGCCGTACCGAAAAGGCCACGACCTGACCATGCCGCATGATCCGACGGTCCTGCCCTCCAGCCTGGAGAACACCGCGTTGTATTTCGCGATGTGACACCGCAACGAGGCCGTGGATCGCCTGGAAAGCACCGGTCGGCAGGGGCCGATCGTTGCCGAAGAGCGGCTTGCGGAAGTCCGGGCGGAGGCGGGCCTGCCCGGCTCGCGTCCATCGGCCCGTCGAAGGCGACCGAGCGCTGCCGTGAGTTGAACGCCCTTCAGAGGGGCGCGCCGGCCCAGCGCCGACAGATCGTCAGCGTCTGCTGCTCGGCGGGCCTCTCCACCAGCGGCGTCCTCCCCGGCGAAGCGCGCAGCCCGTCGAGCATGACCTGCAGATAGCGGCGGTACAGACTCGGGTGGACCTGGACGGAATGCTGCGCCAGGTCGGTCACCAGCCACAGGATCATCGTCACGTCGTCGCCGACGACACCGTCGCGCAGATCCCCCTCGGCCCGCGCCCGGTCGAGCAGGTGCTTCATCACCTCGGCGACGAGCTCGACGGTGGGCCTGCCAAGCCGCCATCCACCACCGCCCAGCGCGACGTCCCGCAGCCCGAGGTTGTCCACCAGGAGCCCGGTGATGCTCTCCAGAAGAAGTTCGAGGCCGTCCCAAGCCCGCTCGGCCTGGCTCGCTCGCTGCGCGACCTCCGCCAGCTCGCCCAGTGGCTCCGCCAGCGCCGCGTGCATGAGCTCCTCCTTGTCGGCGAAGCGCCTGTACACGGTGCCGACGCCAACGCCGGCGTGGTGGGCGACCTCGTTGAAGCCGACGGCGAGGCCACGCTCGGCGAAGAGTTCCCGAGCGGCGCGCACTATGCGGTCCCGATTGCGCTCCGCGTCCCGGCGCAGGGCTCCACGCGACGCCGGCTCATGGGCGGCAACGGGTCGCGGCATCACGCCTCAAGCGTACCCCTAAGCGGATAGGTGGGATCAACATCACAGCCCACGCCCCCGATGAACCGGATGATCGCTATCCGCTTCTCGCTAGACTCCGGAATCGGATATGCCTTATCCGCTTAATCGATCCTCACCTCAACCCCCTATCACAACCAGAAGGCGAGTCCACGATGGCCGAACTGCTCTACCGGCTGGGCCGGTTCACCGCCCGGCGGGCCTGGTGGGTGATCACGGCCTGGGTAGCCGTGCTCGCCCTGGCAGTCGGAGCCTTCCTGGCCTTCAGCGGGACCATGAGCTCGACGATGACCATCCCCGGCACGCCCACGGCGCAGGTGACCGACCGGCTCAAGACCGAACTGCCCGTGGCCAGCGGCGGCACCGGGCAGGTCGTCATCCACTCCAAGAACGGTGCGGAACTCACGGACGCGCAGCGCGAGGGCATCAGCGCCGCGCTGCGCAAGGTCACCGACCTCGACGGCGTCGACCAGGTCGCCGACCCGTTCACCTCCGCCGAGGCGCGCGTGGACCAGGCGAAGAAGATCACGGACGGCCTGGCTCAGGTCGAGGACGGTCGCGACCGGCTCGCCAAGGGCCAGAAGCAACTCGACCAGGCCCGTTCACAAACCGAGGCGGCCATCGAGCAGGCCGGCTCCAACCCGCGACTCAAGGCGACCCTCGCCCAGCTCGACGCGCAGCAGGCCGAGCTCGACAAGCAGAGCGCCACCCTGGAGAAGTCCGAAAAGCAGTTGCTCGTCGGACGCGACCTGCTGACCATGGCGGAGGACATCCGTACGGTCTCCTCCGACGGCTCGACCGCGATCGCGACCGTCGTCTTCGACCTGCCGCAGCAGGAGATCACCCCGGAGACCAAGGAAGCCGTCACCAAGACCATCGACACGGCTCTCCCCGAGAGCGTCACCGCCGACTACTCCGCCGAGATCGCGCAGGGCGAGATCCAGCTGGGCGGCGTCGGCGAGGCGGTCGGCCTGGTCGTCGCGGCGATCGTGCTCATCATCATGACCGGCACCCTCGTGGCCGCCGGGCTGCCGATCCTCAACGCGCTCTTCGGCGTGGGCGTGGCCGTCGCGGGAGCCATGGCCCTGTCCGGCACCATCGAGATGACGTCGGTGACGCCCATCCTGGGCGCCATGCTCGGCCTGGCCGTCGGCATCGACTACTCGCTGTTCATCCTCCACCGCCACCGCCGCCAGTTGAAGGCGGGCATGGCCGTAGAAGAGTCCATCGGGCTGGCCAACGGCACCAGCGGCAACGCGGTGGTCTTCGCGGGCAGCACCGTGCTCATCGCACTGCTGGCCCTCAACGTCACGGGCATCCCGTTCCTCGCGCTGATGGGAACCGTCGGCGCCGTTGCCATCGCCGTCGCGGTGCTGCTCACCGTGACCATGACCCCGGCACTGCTTGGCCTGCTCGGGCACCGGCTGCTCCCGCGGCGTGACAGGAACTCCGCCGCGGAAGCCGCAGGGAACGCCGCGACCCCGGCGGCGCCCAAGCACGTGCAGCCGACGACCACCAGCCGTGCCGTACTGCGCATCGTGATCGGAGTCGGCGCACTGGCCCTCATCGCGCTGCCCGCCGCCTCGATGCGCCTCGGCCTGCCCACCGGCGCGTCCGAGGCCGCCGACTCCACGCAGTACCGCGCCTACAGCGCCATCACCGAGAAGTTCGGTGCCGGCGCCAACGGGCCCCTGATCGTCGTCGCCGACCTCGGCCACGGCGTGCCCGGGGACGGCCTCGCGCCGGCGCAGGCCGGCCTCGGCAAGCAGCTCATGGACGTCGACGGTGTGACCGCGGTCGCCCCCATCGGCGCCAACGACAAGGGCACCGTCCTCGTCTTCCAGGTCGTCCCGACCGGCGGGCCGACCTCGGAGTCCACCGAGGACCTCGTCCACGACCTGCGCGGCCGTACCCTTGACCTCGACTCCGACGACGTCTCCCTGTCCGTCGCGGGCAGCGCCAGCGCCAACATCGACATCTCTGAGAAGCTCGCCGACGCCCTGCCGACCTACCTCGTGCTCGTCGTCGGCCTGTCGCTGCTCATCCTGATCGTCGTGTTCCGCTCGATCCTGGTGCCCCTCATCGCCACGGGCGGCTTCGTCCTGTCGCTGTTCGCGGCGCTCGGCGGCGTCACGGCCGTCTATCAGTGGGGCTGGCTCGGCAGCGTCTTCGGCGTCACCGATCCCGCGCCGATCCTCAACTTCCTGCCGACCCTGCTGGTGGGCATCCTGTTCGGGCTGGCCATGGACTACCAGCTCTTCCTCACCTCAGGGATGCGTGAGGCCTACGCGCACGGTACTCCCGCCCGGCAGGCGGTCACCGAGGGCGTGCGGGCGGGCAGGGCTGTGGTCACCGCCGCCGCGGTCATCATGATCTCGGTCTTCGGCGGGTTCATGTTCTCCCACATGACGATGATCCGGCCGGTCGGATTCGCCCTGGCCTTCGGCGTGCTCGTCGACGCCTTCGTCGTGCGCATGCTGATCATTCCGGCGGTCATGCACCTGGCGGGTGACAAGGCGTGGTGGCTTCCGCGGTGGCTCGACCGCGTCCTGCCTGACGTGGACGTCGAGGGCGCCAAACTGGAGCGCCACCACCAGACTGCGCCGGTACGGATCCCTGAGACCGCTGTGCGCTGACGGCAGCCGCTCGACCGCGCGGTCGGGCCGTCCGCCCCGTGCCCGCCGCCCCGTGCCCGGCGCGGCGGGCGGGTCACACGACTCCTGCCTTGTGCGCGAAGACGGCCATCTGCAGGCGGTCGCGGAGGTTGAGCTTGCACAGCAGGTTGGAGACGTGGAACTTGACGGTCGCCTGGCTCACGTACAGCCTGCTCGCGATCTCGGTGTTGTTCAGCCCGTCGGCGACCAGGACCAGCACCTCGTGCTCGCGCTCGGTGAGCGACTTGACGGCCTCGGGCGGGCGGTAGGGCAGCCCGTTCTCGAACCGCCGCAGGAAACTGCTGGCGACCTGCGGCGCGAAGAACGCCTCCCCCCGCGCGATGGCCCTGATCGCCCCCACCAGCTCGTCCTGGTCGCTGGAGCGCAGCAGGAAGCCGCGGGCTCCGGCGCGTACCGCGTCGAACATGGCCTCCGGCTGCTCGGTCAGGATGACGCTCCGCACCGGACCGGCCAGGGAGTCGGCGCGGAGCCGCTCGGTGACCTGGATGCCGTCGAGGCCGGTGAGCCGCTCGTCGACGAGTGCCACGTCGGGCCGCAGGCCGCGGGCCTTGGAGACCGCCTCGAATCCGTCACCGGCGTCCCCCACCACGCGCAGCCCCGGTTCGGCGGCGAGGATCGAGCACAGCGCAGTGCGGAGCAGCCTCTCCGAGTAGCAGATCAGGACCCGGATATCCGTGGTCGAGCTGTTCGTCACCGTCTCACCTCAGACGCGCGAGGGTGAGGTGCCGGGACGGGACGAGCCCCGCGAGCGGTTCCCTGCCGGTGACGACGACGGCGGTGAAGCCGAGCGTCAGCAGTGGCGACAGGCGGTCGGCGTCCCGCGCGCCGTCGGCGTCGTCGACCAGCAGCAGGCACCGCCCGCCCGAGGCCGGGGACGTCATGCGAGCTATGCGCGCCAGCCGCACGGCGGTGCGCAGCTCACCGGGGCCGCGCCGGTCCCGGCC
This sequence comes from Streptosporangium sp. NPDC006013, assembly GCF_040614275.1. NCBI lineage: Bacteria > Bacillati > Actinomycetota > Actinomycetes > Streptosporangiales > Streptosporangiaceae > Streptosporangium > Streptosporangium sp. NPDC006013. The sequence continues at coordinate 6,980 of NZ_JBEXUE010000055.1, read as the reverse complement.
GAGGTCGAGGAAGAGCACGTCCAGTGCCATCCGCTGGCGCAGCACGTGGGCGCACTGGACGGCGAGGGTGGTCTTGCCGACTCCGGCCGGGCCCGTGACGGTCACCAGCGCGGGTTCCCCGCCACCGGAGGCGACCGACACCACCTCCTCTACCTCCCGCAGCAGCGGGAGCCGGCTCAGCGCGACGGTGCCGCTCACCGAGGGCAGGCCCCACTCCGGAGGCGGTGCCACGGCGGGAGCGCCGAGCGAGCGGGGCGGCGCCGCCTCGAAGGTCACCCGGTCCTCACCGGTCAGTTCAAGGGCGGCGGCCAGGCGGCGCACCGAGGTACGGTGCGGGTAGCGGGTGCGACCCCGCTCAAGGTCGCGCAGCGTGCGCACGCTCAGGCGGGCGCGTTCCGCCAGCTCCTCCTGGGTCAGCCGCGCCTTGTCGCGATGGGTACGCAGCAGCTGAGCGAATCCCAGGCTGTCGGACAACAGTGCAGACCTCACGTGAATCCTCCCGTTGACGATCAGATGCCGCCAACGTAGAAAATGCCGGTTATCGTCGGATATCGCCCCGATATCGCCGGTCATTCCTCCTGGTCACCCCCCATACGCGCTGGCAGCGTGAGATGCATGCTTCCGACAGGACGGATACGACGGGGCCCGGCGCCGCTACTGGACGACGCGGTCCTGACCCAGCGGTTCGACTGGGAGACGCGCACCCTGCTGCGGCACTACCGCTGGATCGAGCTGACCCACACCGGCGAGTACGCCCGCATGGGGCTGCTCGACCGGGACGCGGCCGAGCGGATCCGCCGGGCGGTGCTGGACCTGACGCCCGAGCAGGTCGGCGCCGAGCGCGCGGCGGCCATGTCGGATCCGCTGTTCGCCCTGGAGAGGTGCGTCCAGGCACACGTACCCGAGAGCGCGCACGCCTGGCACGTCGACCGCAGCCGCAACGACGTCCAGGCCTGCGCCCAGCTCATGCTCGGCAGGGAACGGCTGCTGGAGACCACGGCCGCGGTGAGCCGGCTGGCCCGCGCCGCGCTGGAGACCGCGGCCGGGCACACCGAGTCGATAATGCCTGGGTACACCCAGCACCAGACCGCGCAGACCATGACCTTCGGCTTCTACCTGGCCGCGCTCGCCGAGGCGGTGACCGGTGCCGCCGAGTCGCTGCAGGCGCTGTTCGACACGGTCAATCTCTGCCCGCTGGGCGCCGGGGCGATGGCCGGCCTGGAACTGCCGTGGGACCGGGGGCGGATCGCGGTCGCGCTGGGTTTCGACGGCCCGCAGCCGCATGCGCTGACCTCGGTCGCCTCCCGCTCCTGGGTGCTGCGCACGGCCGGGGAGCTGTCGGTGCTCGGCACCACGCTGAGCCGTTTCCTGACCGACCTGATCTGGTGGAGCGGGTCGAGCTGCCGCTTCATCGACCTGCCGGACGAGCTCGCCGGCATCTCCTCGGCGATGCCGCACAAGCGCAACTTCCCGATCCTGGAACGGGTCCGCGGGATGAGCGGCCACCTGGTCGGGCTCTCGTACGACCTCATGATCGGTCAGCGCAACACCGGCTACACCAACCTCGTGGAGGTCTCCAAGGAGAGCACCCGCTTCCTGGAGGACCTCTTCACGACCTGCCACACGATGCTGGCGCTGTTCGAACGGGTGGTCACGGACGTGCGGTTCCATCCGGAACGGGCCCGCCGGGTGGTGCGGGACGAGCTGATGGCCGCCTCGACCGTCGCCAATCACCTCACCCTGGAGCACGGCGTGCCGGCCAGGGACGCGCAGGTGCTCGTCGGCGCGTGGATCTCGGCCGCCCTGGAGCGGCTCGGCCCCGCAGACACCCTCACCCCCGGCCTGCTCTCGGCGCCGGGCCTGGTCGCCGCGGGCGAACGGCTCGGCTTCACCCTGGCCCTCACGGAGGACGAGGTACGCGAGCTGCTGGATCCGGAGGCGGGCGTGTGGCGCAAGCAGACCGCCGGCTCGACCCGCCCCGATCAGGTCCGTCTCCTCCTGGAGCAGGTCGGCGACCGGCTGACCGCCGTCGACCGGGGAGCCGCCGAACGGTCCCGATGGCTGCGAGACGCCTGGGAGCACACCACCGGCACGAAGGCGGGCGAGCTGACATGACCATCCAGATGCCGATCCGGGAGAGCGACGGCCGCAGCGGAGGGGTCGGCCGGGGGCGTGCCCCAGGCACCTTCGGCGAACTCCTGCAGGGGATCCTGGGATCCGGTACGGACTTCCTGGTGACCTTCCCCGTGGACCTGTACGTGGAGGCCGCCTTCGAACCCGATCCCCAGCTGGACCAGGTGATCGTCTCACCGCCGCACAAGAACAAGGCACGGCGCCTCGCCACCGGGATCATGTCCCACTACGGGGTGCACACCGGCGGCTGGCTGATGCTCAACAGCGCGCTCCCCGAGGGCAAGGGCATGGCCAGCTCCACCGCCGACCTGGTCGCCACCGCGCGCGCGGTGGACTCGGCCTTCCGCCTCAAGCTCCCCAACCGGCTGCTGAAACAGATGATGGCCGAGATCGAGCCGTCCGACGGGGTCATGCATCCGGGGATCACCGCGTTCTTCCACCGGCAGGTGCGGCTGCACCGGCGGATGGGCACGCTCCCCCAGCTGACCATCGCCGGGATCGACGACGGGGAGAGCGTCGACACCGTCGCCTTCAACCGGTCGAGGAAGCCGATTCCCACCCACTGGGCGGTGCGCTACGGCGAGTTGCTCGACCAGCTCACCCACGCCGTACGCGACCACGACCTGGCCGCTGTGGGCCAGGTCGCCACCGCCAGCGCACGGCTGTTCCAGACCTTCAACCCCAAACCCCATCTGGCGGCGGTGGAGGAGATCTGCCACGACGTCGGCGGGCTCGGCACGGTCGTCGGTCACAGCGGTACGTGCCTGGGCATCCTGCTGGCCCGGCACGATCCCGAGCACGGTCCCCGGCTGGCCCGCGCCCTCACGGAGCTGGAGCGGCTGGGGCGGCCCCTCATCGTCTGTAGGAGCACGAGCCGGACATGACACTCAGAACTGACGCCATCGACGCCATCGGCCGTACTCCGCTGATGCGCCTGCGCGCGACCGGCGGGGCGACCGTCCACGCGAAGCTGGAGCTGGCCAACCCGTACGGGATGAAGGACCGCGTCGCCAGGCAGGCGATCCTGACCGCCAGGGCCGAGGGGGTGCTGGCCGACGGCGGCCTGATCGTGGAGAGCTCCTCGGGCACCCTGGCCATGGGGGTCGCGCTGGTCGGCACGTACCTCGGCCACGAGGTGCACATCGTCACCGACCCCCGGATCGACCCGATCACCATGGCCAAGCTGGAGGCGCTGGGCGCCACTCTGGACATCGTGCCCGCCATGACCGGCAACGGCTGGCAGAGCGCCAGGCTGGAGCGGCTGCGGGCGGTGCTGGCCGCCAACCCCGGCGCGTTCTGGCCCAGGCAGTACGACAACCCGGCCAACCCCGCCGCCTACGACCGCCTCGCCGAGGAGGTGATCTCGGAGATCGGCCGGGTCGACGTACTGGTGGGCGCGGTGGGCAGCGGCGGCTCGCTGTGCGGGACGGCGCGGGCGCTGCGCCGGACCAACCCCGCACTGCGGGTGGTCGCCGTGGACGCCGTCGGCAGCGCCATCTTCGGCCAGCCCGACGTGCCGAAGCGGTTGCAGAGCGGACTGGGCAACAGCCTGGTTCCGGCCAACGTCGACTTCTCGGTCATCGACGAGGTCCACTGGCTGTCGGACCGGGAGGCCTTCGCCGCCACCCTGGAGCTCGCCTCGCACGAGAAGGTCTTCGCGGGCAACAGCTCCGGCTCCGCCTACCAGGTGGCGCGCTGGCTCGGCTCGCGGCTCGACCCGGACGTGTCGGTGGTGGTGATCTTCCCCGACCGGGGCGACAGGTACGTCAACACCATCTACAGCGCCGAGTACCGGGCGGCGCACGGCCTGACCGACCTGCGCCCGCCGCTCGCCCCCGAACCGATCCAGCTCACCGACACCGCCGTGACCTGGTCCTACGCGACGCTCGGCCGGTCCTTGGAGTACGCATGAACCCCGTCCTCGTCTTCGTCGAGTCCAACACCACCGGCTCCGGGATGCTGGCCTTCGCCAGGGCCGCCGCGCTGGGGTTCACCCCGGTGCTGGCCACCGCCGACCCGGCCCGCTACACCGGGCTGGCGGCCACCGGGGTGCGGGTCACCACCTGCGACACGGACTCTCCCGCCACCCTGGCGACAGAGCTGCGCCGCGCCCTGGGGGAGATCGCCGGGGTCACCACGACCAGTGAGTTCTACACCGTCGCGGTCGCCCGGCTGGCCGCCGACCTCGGGCTGCCCGGCAACCCGCCGGAGGCCGTCGCCGCCTGCCGGGACAAGGGGCGGACCCGCCGGATCCTGGCCGCGGCCCGGCTGCCCTCCCCCGCCTTCGAACTGGTCGGCCCCTGCGACGACATCGACACCCGAGTCGTGATCGCGCTGTCGCGGATCGCGCTGCCCTGCGTCGTCAAGCCCGTCGACGACACCGGCTCGCTGAGCGTGGTGCTCTGTCACACACCCGGGGAGGTGGCGGCCCACTGCCGCCGGATCACCTCGGCCGCCGTCAACGTACGGGGCCAGGCCACCGCGAGGACCGCGCTGATCGAGGGCTATCTGGCAGGCCCCGAGTACAGCGTCGAGACGGTCGGCTCCGGCGGGTCGCACCGCTGTGTCGGCGTCACCGCCAAGCGGGTGACGGCGCCGCCGCACTTCGTGGAGCGCGGGCACGTCTTCCCCGCGCCGCTGCCGGCGGACGAGACCCGAATCCTCGTCGAAACCGCGTTCCGCGCGCTGGCCGCCGTCGGTGTCACCCACGGTGCCACCCACATCGAGATGAAGCTCATTGACGGCCACGCGTACGTCGTGGAGATCAACGCCCGTCCCGCGGGGGGCATGATCCCCGAGGTCATCGCGCGGGCGAGTGGCTTCGACCTGCTCGACGCCCACCTACGGGCCGCGGTCGACCTGGAGCAGCTGCCGCTGCCCGAGCGGTTCGCCCCGGCGGGGATCGCCTTCCTGCTGCCGCCGGAGCGCGCCGCGACCGGGCGGGGGAAGGCCGTCCTGCGGGAGGTGACCGGGATGCGGGAGGCCGGTGCCGTGCCGGGCGTCGACACGGTGGCCGTCACCGCGCCGCAGGGTTCCGAGGTGCGGCCGGCCCGCAGCAGCTACGACCGGCTGGGCTATGTGATCGCGCACGCGTCCGGCCATCGCGAGCTGGAGGAGACGCTGAACACCGCGCTCGGCCACCTGCGGCCCGTGCTGCTCCACGAGTTTCCGCCGATCGAGATCCCCCGCCAGGAGTACCGGACCTCATTCTCCTGAATCTCCGCCCCGGCCTCCGTACTCAGAACCCCCCGATTGGAAATCCCATGACGAGCGTGCTGGACAACCCCCACCTGGTCGCCGGAGAGAACGACGACGGCGGCGAGATCGAGCTGCGCAGCGACACCTTCACGCTGCCCACCCCCGCGATGCTGGAGGCCGCCGCGAACGCGCCGCTGGGCGACGACGTCTACGGCGAGGACCCGACGGTGGCCAAGCTGGAACGGCTGGCGGCCAACCTGCTCGGCAAGGCCGCGGGCTGCCTGATGCCGAGCGGCACCATGGCCAACCTCGCCGCGCTGCTCGCGCACTGCCCGCGCGGCGGCAAGGCGATCGTCGGCCACGAGTCCGACCTGTACGTCTACGAGGCCGGGGGCGCCTCGATGTGCGGCGGCATCGTCTACGAGCCGCTCGCCAACCTGCCCGACGGGACGATCAGCCTGGAGGACATCGCCGAGGCGTGCACCGTCGACCGTACCGACCCGCAGATCGCCCCTCCGGCGCTGGTCAGCCTGGAGACGCCGCAGAACCGGTGCGGCGGCCTGCCGCTCCAGCTCGACTACCTCGCCGAGGTGGCCCAGCTGACCCGCTCGCACGGCGTGGCGCTGCACCTGGACGGGGCGCGCATCTTCAATGCCTCGGTCGCGCTGGGCATCACCCCCGCGGAGATCGCCTTCTACGCCGACACCGTGCAGATCTGCCTGTCCAAGGGCCTGTGCGCGCCGATCGGATCGGTGCTGGTGGGCGACCGGGCGATCATCGCCCAGGCCAGGCGGATGCGGAAGATGCTCGGCGGCGGCATGCGGCAGGCCGGCATGATCGCGGCCTGCGGCATCATCGCCCTCACCGAGATGACCGGCAGGCTGGCCGAGGACCACGAGAAGGCCGCCCGCCTCGCCCGCGGACTGGCGCGGCTGCCCGGCGTACGGCTGAACCCCGGCCCGCCGATCACGAACATGGTCTTCTTCCGGGTACGCGACGAGCGCTACACCACCCGGTCGTTCATCACGGCGGCCCGGCGCAGAGGCGTCCGGGTGGAGGAGCTGGGGCACGGGCGGATTCGGGCGGTGACCCACGCGGGGGTCAGCGCGGACGCCGTCGACCGGGCGATCGGGGTCTTCGCCGAACTGCTCGCCCCCACCGGCCGATGAGAACCCACCGGGGCGGGGAGACCATGCGAACGGACGAAAACAGCACGTCGGCACAGTGGACAGCGGACACCGGCAGGCCCGCGGAACGGGGAGCGGCGGACCTCTCCGAGAGCAAACCGCCGAAACAGCGAACAGCGGACACCGACCGAGACCGGCCTGCGGAACCACAGGCGACGAGCACCACGGCAAACGAACCACCGAAACAGCGGGCCGGGGGAAACGCGGGCCGTCCGGGACTGGGGCGCTCGTTTCATCACCTGTGGGCGGCGTCCGGCCTGTCGAACCTGGCCGACGGCGTCCTGCTCGTCGGCGTCCCCCTGCTCGCGGTCTCCCTCACTCGCTCACCGGCGCAGGTGGCGCTGGTCAGTGCCGCGACGACGCTGCCGTGGCTGCTGCTGGCCCTGCACGCGGGCGCGCCGGGGCAGGTCCGGCTGACCGGGAAGGACGAGGCGGGCGCCACGTGGTCACGGAAGCGGAGTC
>NZ_JBEXUE010000054.1:0-32792 GCF_040614275.1 Streptosporangium sp. NPDC006013 | reverse complement strand
GTGCGGTGAGGGCTCCGCGGCTGATCGGACAGGCATGACGGACCCGGGCGTCGTCATCCCGGCGCATGCGCCTGCGCGGCCAGGACCACGCAACTGGTGATCAGAGCGCGGGTCAGGCCGGGCAGGCGCAGGAGTGATCGCAGTCCGTCGTCGAGGCCGTCGTGTTGAGCGGCCGTTCGCGGGCTGGCCGCCAAGAGGGTCGACAGTACGACCAGGACGATGGCCAGCGCGCAGGTCCACAGGAAGATGCGGCCGGTGTCGGGGATGGCCTGGCCGCCGCCGAAGGCCACGATCAGCAGCGGGCCCAGGGCCTGGCCGAGGGACGCGGCGAAGGTGTAGCGACCGAAAGCACTGTCGTAGCGGCCGCGCGCGGTGCTGTTGGCCACCAGGGCCTGCTGGGCGACGACGCAGCCCAGGTGGCCGGTGCCGAGCAGGACGCCGGCCAGTACCAGTCCGGCGATGCTGTGGCCGAGGGTGAGGAAGGCCACGCTGGAGGCGGTGAGCAGCGATGCGCCGGCCAGCGCCATGCGGCGCTCGCCGTAGCGGTCGGTGATGTGGCCGGCGGGCAGGGCCAGCAGCAGCGGGGCGATGGCGAAGCTCGCGCCCAGGATGCCCAGCCACGCGGCGGGCACGTCGAGTTCCAGCGCCCGGTAGGACATGGTCGGGCGCAGGACGAATGTGATCATCTGCGTGCCCGTGGAGTGGGCGAACAGGATGGTGGTGCGGCGCCGCCGGTGCCAGGGCTCAGGCACCGGCCGTGTTCTCGGTGGAGGCGACCGAGGCGGCGTCAGGGGCGGCTCCCGATGCGCTGTCCGAAGGGGAGGCGCCGGAGGTGAGGTGCTTGCGCAGCCGCCAGGCGGCCTGGGCGCCCAGGCTGGTGTCGATGTGCTCGTGCATGACGGCCGCGGCGCCTTCGGCGTCGCCGGCGATCACGCACTCCAGCAGGGCCTGGTGCTCGGCGGCCTTGCGATCGCGGGCCGCCTGGCCTCGTTCGACTTCCAGGGCCAGCCGCCGGTAGCGGTCGGCCTTGTCCCACAGGCTGTCGAGGGTCTGGATGAGCAGGTCGTTGTGGGAGGAGGTGTAGAGCGCGGTGTGGAACCTGCGGTGGGCGACGAGTTGTTCGTAAGCCGGGTTGCCTGGTAGCGGTTCCAGGTTGCGGACTGCGGCGCGCATGGTGGCGATGTCGGCCTTGGTCCTGCGCTCGGCCGCCAGCGCGACGGCGAGCGGGTCCAGGGAGCGGCGCATCTCCAGCAGGTCGCGTGCTTCCTCGGCGGCCAGGTCCGCCACCCGGGCGTCGCGGTGTGCGTCCAGCTCGACCAGCCCTTCGCTTTTGAGGCGGCGTAGCGCTTCGCGCAGCGGGGTGGTGCTGATCCCGATGTCGCGGGCCAGTTTCGCCTGGGAGATGACCGAGCCCGGCGGTAGCGCGCCGGACAGGATGAGTTCCTTGACGCGCGTGTAGGCGTACTCCGCCTTGGTCATGTAGAGCTCCGCCATCGGCTCGCTCATCGTCCCTCCAACCTGTCGGCCACGGTTATAACCTACAGCATCTCGGGTGCGCTGCGTAACTTTCCGGCAAAGCATACGAGGGCAACAGTGTGCGATGCCCCCTAAATCACCGCGCTCTTGTGCATCTCAGCGTTACATTCCGGAAACAGGGGGTTGACGTCATAGGTTATAACGAAGCAGAGTGAGCGCCATCGCAGGCGGTGCTGACCACCCCCCGCCTGGTCAAGGAGGAAGCTCATGACCGCTTCGAACCCGCGGCCGCCCGGCCGCCGGGGCATATCCGGGCGCACCCGCAAGGTTTCGCGCCTGGCCGCTACCGCCGCTCTGGCGCTGTGCCTGGCCACGGCGTGCGGCGGAGGCGGCGCGTCTTCTCCGGCGCCGGCCAACCCCATCGCCACCGAGCAGGTACCCGCCTACTATCCGAGCGCCTACGGCGACGTCATCGCCGCCGCCAAGAAGGAGGGCGGCACTCTGACGATCTACTCCAACACCGACCAGGAGAACTGGGCACCGATCTTCCGCGACTTCCAGAAGAAGTACCCGTGGGTGACGAAGATCGCGGCCAACAACCTCGACAGCGACGAGGTGTTCCAGCGGGTGCTGAGCGAGCAGGCCACCGGCGGCTCCCCCGCCGACCTGGTGGTCTCCAACGCCGCCCAGGCCTGGGCCGACTTCGCCGCCCGCACGGGCACCCTGCTGGACTACACCTCACCGGAGCAGGACAAGCTGCCCGAGTTCGCGCAGTTGCTGCCCAACGTGTACGCGATGTCGGAGGATCCGATGTCGATCGCCTACAACACCTCGCTGCTGAGTGGGGCACCGACCGGCCTGAAGAAGCTCGCCGAGATCCTGGCCAAGGACCCCGCGGCCTACAAGAGCAAGATCACCACACGGGACGTGGGCGGCGCGTTCGGGTTCACCGTCGCGCATGCCTTCGCCGACGCCCGCCCCGAGGCGTGGGCGTCCCTGCAGACGGTGCTGCCGCTGGCGCGGCCGGAAACCTCTTCGGGCACCCAGCTGGAGAAGATCACCTCAGGTGAGTACGTCGCGGGGTTCTTCGTCAGCGCCGCCCCGGCCTACCCGGCGGTCGACAAGAGCGGCGGACTGCTCAAGATCTCCTTCCTCGACGACGGCACCGTCGTGCTGCCGCGCGGCATCGCCATCCCCGCCAAGGCCCCGCACGCCGCCACGGCCAAGCTCTTCGTCGACTTCGTGCTCTCCGAAGAGGGCCAGCGGGCCGTGGCCGAGGGCGGCCTGACCTCCTACCGCGAGGGCATCGAGGCCGGCGCCGGACGGCACACCTACCAGGAGCTGGTCAAGTCCGTGGGCGAGGCCAACGTCATCCTCGCCAAGTACACCAAGGTTCCCGACGACCAGGTCAAGGCCTTCACCGCCAAGTGGAACGGCCTGCTCGGGCGCTGACCCGGGACCGAGAGGACACCCATGACCACCACCGCCACGCCGGCCACATCGCGGCGGGCCGTCGACCCGCCGCCTCGCTACCGCAGGCCGCTGGGCCTGGCCCGCGAGAGCTGGCTGCAGTACGCCGTGCTGGGACTGCTCGCCGTCCTGGTGCTCGCGCCGATCGTCCCGACGCTGTATCAGTCCTTCCTGGACCGCCCCCTGTACGAGGCCGGCGGCATCCTTGGCCTGGACAACTACGCGCGGCTGTTCACCGAGGCCGGTTTCGGGCAGGTCGTGGTCAACACCGCCCTGTTCGCCGCCCTGACGACCTTCCTGGCCCTGCTCATCGCCGTCCCGATGGCCGTCGTGATCGTCCGCACCAGGCTGCCCGGCGGCCGCGTGTTCGCCGCCGCCATGCAGTGGCCGTTCTTCATCTCCTCGCTCATCCTGGGTTTCGGCTGGATCACCATGTACGGCCCGGCCGGGTTCGTCAGCGTCGAGGTACGCCGGCTGCTGGGCACCCTGCCGTGGAACCTGTACTCCATCCCCGGCATGGCCGTCACCGAAGCCGTCGCCCTGGCCCCCATCGTCTACACCTTCTGCGCCAACGCGCTGCGCCAGAGCGACGCCTCCCTGGAGTCGGCCGCGCAGGTCTGCGGCGCCGGGCCGCTGCGGATCCTGGGCTCGGTCGTACTGCCGATGCTGCGCCCGCCGATCGTCTACAGCGCCATCCTGGTGGCCAGCATGTCGGTGGAGACCCTCAGCGTGCCGCTGCTTTTTGGCCAGCCGGTCGGCATCGACGTCTTCTCCACCTTCCTGTACCGCAACGGCCTGCAGTCCATCGACCCCGACTACGGGGTGCTCGGAGCCGCCTCGGCGATCATCTTGCTGGTCACGATCAGCCTGGTCGCGGTGCAGGCCAAGCTGCTGAAGAACGCGCGGCGTTTCGTGTCGGTACGCGGCAAGGCCACCCGGCTGCGGCGCCTCGATCTGGGCCGGCTGAAGTGGGTGAGCCTGGCCGCGATCGCCTTCTACGTGGTGTTCGGCGCGTTCGTGCCGATCGCCGGGCTGATCTTCCGCTCCTTCACCCTGGTCTTCACCCCGCTGCAGTCGCCGCTGAAGAGCCTCACCACCGGCAACTACGAGCGGATCTTCACCTACCCGGTGTACGTACAGTCGATCTACAACAGCCTGCTGGTCGCCGCGATCGGCGCCGTTTTGGTGAGCGTGCTCGCCCTGCTGGCGGTGATGGTCGCCCGGCGATCGGATTTCCGCTTCGCCCGCACGGTGGAATACCTCGCCCTGGCCCCTCAGGCGATGCCGGGCATCATCGTCGGCATCGGCCTGTTCTGGGCGCTGGCGTTCGCCCCCTTCGGCCTGGGCACCCTCATCCAAGGCACCCTGGGGGCGCTGATCATCGGTTTTGGGCTGCGGGCACTGCCCAGCGGGTTCGGCTCGATGGCCCCCTCCCTGATGCAGATCGGCCAGGAGCTGGACAACGCCGCCCGCGTCTCGGGCGCCGACTGGGTGCGGGCCTTCACCCGCATCCTGGCCGGACTGCTGAAACCGGCGTTCGCCGGTGCGCTCGTTTTGACGTTCGTGACGCTGCTGAAGGAGTACTCACCCGCGGTGTTCCTCGGCTCAGCCGACTCCAACATCATCGGCACGACCATGCTCGAGCTGTGGGTGCAGGGCAACACCGGCTCCGTCGCCGCCCTGGCCACCTTGCAGATCGCGATCACCGCGGCCTTCGTCGGGCTCGCCGGACTACTTCTCAAGGGACGCAACGATGCCTGAGGTCAAGGTCTCCCACCTGTCCAAGACGTTCGCCGACAACGCCGTCCTGCACGACGTCACCTTCACCATCGCCGACGGGGAGTTCTTCACCCTGCTGGGCCCCAGCGGCTGCGGCAAGTCCACCACCTTGGCCTGTATCGCGGGCCTGGAGCGCCCCACCGACGGCACCGTCTCCGTCGGAGAGCAGACCTTCGTCGACGCCGCAACGTTCATCCCGCCCGAGGGCCGCAACCTCGGCATGGTCTTCCAGTCCTACGCGCTGTGGCCGCACATGACCGTCGCACAGAACCTCGCCATGCCGCTGAAGATCCGCAAAGTCGACGGCAGGCGGCAGACCGTCCTGATCGACGAGGCACTGGAGAAGGTAGGGCTGCGCGAGCTGCGAGACCGCTACCCCCACCAAATGTCCGGCGGGCAGCAGCAGCGCGTCGCGCTCGCCCGCGCCCTGGTGTACTCCCCCACCGTGCTGCTGCTGGACGAACCGCTGTCCAACCTCGACGCCCAGCTGCGCGAACAAGCCCGCGCCTGGCTCAAACGGCTACAGGAGGACCTGGGCATCACCACCGTCTACGTCACCCATGACCAGCAGGAGGCGCTCGCCCTCAGCGACCGCATCGCGGTCATGTCCGAAGGCCACATGGTGCAGATCGGCACGCCCAGGGAGATCTACGAAACCCCGGCGACCGCGCAGGTCGCCGCGTTCGTCGGCCGCTCCAACTTCCTGCGCGGACAGGTCAAGAACACCTCCGCCACCGGATGCGAGGTCGTGCTCGACTGCACCGGCCAGACCATCCACATCCAGGCCGACGCCGTGGCCGGCCAGGAGGTCACCGTCGCCATCCGCCCGGAACGCCTGGAGGTCCTGCCCACCGGCCGCCTGGCCGCCCCTGACGTCAACGTCCTCAGCGCCACGGTGTTGACCAGTTCATACATCGGCTCACGTTATGAGTACGACCTGCGCCTGGGCAACCACGTCGTCCAGGTCGAAAGCAGCCGCCCCGGACTGACCGGCGAGGTCACCCTCGTCGTCGAACCCGGCGCCTGCCTGATCTACCCGGCCACCGGCGTCTTGTCCGAAGACGTCGAAGCCCTCATCACCGTCACCCCGTAACCGAAGGACGAACACGTGAACGAGCGAAGCGAGCACATCGGCGAGCGCGCCCACGCCACCCCTGGCCGCGCGGCTCACGCGGGCGCTCCCGGGCCCGCTTACCGCCTGGGCGTTCTCGAAGGTGACGGCATCGGCCCCGAGATCGTCCCGGCCTGCGTCACCGTCCTGGACGCCGCCCTGGCGGCCGCGGGTGCCCCGGCCATCGACTGGGTGCCGCTACCGCTGGGCCGCTCGGCGATCGACACCCACGGCGCGGCCGTACCCGACTCCACCCTGACGACCCTGGCCGAACTGGACGCCTGGCTGCTCGGGCCGCACGACAGCGCCGCCTACCCCGAACCGCACCGCTCCCGGCTCAACCCCAGCGGAACGATCCGCAAGCACTTCGACCTGTTCGCCAACATCCGCCCCGCCAAGTCCTTCGAAGGCGCCAACGCGATCGTGGCCGGCACCGACCTGGTCATCGTCCGCGAGAACACCCAAGGCTTCTACGCCGACCGCAGCACCTACAAGGGCAGCGGCGAGTTCATGCCCTCCCCGGATGTGGCGATCGCGATGGGCATCATCACCCGCCAGGCCGTCGAACGCATCGCCGTCGAGGCCTTCGAACTGGCCCGCCGCCGGCGCGGCAAGCTCACCATCGTGCACAAGGCCAACGTGCTGAAGATGACCACCGGCCTGTTTCGCGACGTGTGCCGTGAGAAGGCCGCCGACTACCCCGACGTCAGCATCGACGACTTCCACATCGACGCGATGACCGTGCACCTGGTGCGCCGCGCCGACGCCTTCGACGTCATCGTCACCGAGAACATGTTCGGCGACATCCTGTCGGACCTGGCCGGGGAGATCGCCGGCTCGCTCGGCATCGCCCCCTCCATCAACTCCTCCCACCAGCACGCGATGGCCCAGGCCGCCCACGGGTCGGCACCCGACATCGCCGGCCGCGATCTGGCCAACCCGATCGCGATGATCTCCTCCGGCGCCATGCTGCTGAGCTGGCTGGCGGCCCGCCGCGACGACGTCGCCTTGGCCGAGGCCGCCACCCTGATCGAGGCGGGCGTCGCCGGCACCGTCCGATCCGGCACCCGCACCCGCGACATGGGCGGCCATGCGGGTACCCGCGAGTTCGCCCAGGCCGTCGCCACCACGATCAAGAGACTGCGATGACGGTATCCCCGATGGTGGCCGTCATCAACGCCACCCCCGCGTCCATGCAGCCGGCCACCGAAGGACTGTGGGAGGGCTTCCCCGAAGCCGGCCACTGGCACCTGCTGGATGACCGGCTGGTGAGTGACGCCGACGCCGCCGGCGGCATGACCCCGGCCCTGTCGCGGCGGATGCTGTCGCTGATCGGCCACGCCGTCACCGGCGGCGCGGACGCGGTCCTGCTGAGCTGCTCGATGTACGGGCCGGTGGCCGCCCTGGCCCGGCAGCTGTACGAGGTGCCGGTGGCCGGTTCCGACGAGCAGATGTTCGCCGAGGTCCTGCGGCGCAGCCCGGACCGGGTCGTCGTGCTGGGGTCGCTGGAGTCGGCCACAGCCGACTCGGTGCGCCGCCTGCGGGCAACGCTGGGACAGGGGGCACGCACCCGGGTGGCCGGGGTGACGGCGCCCGGCGCCGCCACCGCGGCCTCGGCTCACGACTACCCCGCCCTGCTCGACGCGCTGACCAGAGCCGCCGCTCTCCACGCCGGCACGGTCGAGATGATCCTGATCGGCCAATACTCGCTCAGTCCCGTGCACGGCATGCTGGCCGACCGGCTGGGCGTGCCGGTGCTCAGTCCCCCGCTCATGGCGGCCAGGGCCCTGCGCGCCCACCTGCTGTCGGCGCACCTGACCACCAACATCGCCACCAACATCGCCGCAAACGGCGCCGGAGACAGCGGGGACGCCGCCGGGAGCGCCTCGTGAGCCCGCTCCTCGGCTGCCTCGCCGACGACTACACCGGCGGAACCGACGTCGCGGCCGCGCTGCGCCGCTCGGGCCTGCGTACCCTCCTGCTGTTCGGCGCCCCCACGCCGGAGACGACCGTGCCCGACTGCGACGCGATCGTCGTCTGCCTCAAGACCCGCACCGCACCCGCCGACGAGGCGGTGCGGCAGTCACTCGCCGTCCACCGCTGGCTGCTCGCCCAGGGCGTCTCCCACCCGTACGTGAAGTACTGCTCCACCTTCGACTCAACGGATCAGGGCAACATCGGCCCCGTCGTGGACGCGGTGACGCAGGCAGACGACCGGCCGCTGACGATCGTGTGCCCCGCCGCCCCCGAACACGGCCGCACCCTCTACCAAGGGCACCTGTTCGTCGGTGACCGGCTCCTGTCGCAGTCACCGATGCGCCACCATCCGCTCACCCCGATGACCGACTCCGACCTGGTCGCGGTGCTCGGCCGGCAGACCCCGTACCCAGTGGCG
Organism: Streptosporangium sp. NPDC006013; assembly: GCF_040614275.1. Classification (NCBI taxonomy): domain Bacteria; kingdom Bacillati; phylum Actinomycetota; class Actinomycetes; order Streptosporangiales; family Streptosporangiaceae; genus Streptosporangium; species Streptosporangium sp. NPDC006013. Next base: position 24,561 of record NZ_JBEXUE010000054.1, on the reverse strand, counting down.
CTTCTCGCGCACGAGGTGGTCGCTCAAGGAGGCGACGCCGTGCGGACCGCTCTGCGAGATCTTCGGGAACGCGGGATCCGCCACGTGGTCACCGACGCCGTCGACGACCACGACCTCGACACGATCGCCGCCGCGGCCGGCCCCCTCGCCCTCATGACGGGCGCCGCCGGGCTGGCCCGAGCCGTAGGCGCACTGCTGGCGCAAACCGCAGGCGAAGGAGCAGGCGGCGGCGAGACGGTTCCCCCTCTGCCCGGCGGGCCCGGCATCGTGATCGCCGGAAGCTGCTCGGCGGCCACCCTGGAGCAGGTCGCCCGCGCCCGGGAGAAGTTCCCCTCCTACCGGCTGCACCCACAGGCCGGCGACCTGATCGGGGACTGCCTGCGGTGGCTGGAGGCCCACCTCGGTGACGGCTCCGTCATGGTGTACTCCTCCGCGCCCCCCGAGGAACGCGCCGAAACCCCACCGGATACCGCCGACGTCCTCGAACAAGCCCTGGCCGCAGCGGCCCGGCACGCCGTCGAGCGCGGTGCCCGCCGCGTCGTCGTCGCCGGCGGCGAGACCTCCGGAGCCGTGGTCAACGCGCTGGGCGTCACCTCGGTCATCGTGTCCGCCGAGGCCGACCGCGGGGTGCCCTGGTGTGTGACCACCGCCTCCCCACCGCTGGCATTGCTCCTCAAATCCGGCAACTTCGGCCACCCCGACCTGCTGGTGCGCGCCATGGAGCAGCGACAGTGAGCGCCGATGTCCGCGCCCAGATCACCGCTCTGGGCGCCTCGATGTTCACCCGGCGCCTCACCCACGGCCGCACCGGCAACATCAGCGCCCGCACCGGCGACGGATTCCTCATCACCCCGACCGGAAGCTCCCTGGCCGCACTGTCAACGCGGGAGCTGTCACTCGTCGGCCTTGACGGAGACCACCTGTCCGGGCCCCGCCCGTCGAAGGAGGCGTTCCTGCACGCCGCCTTCTACCGGGCCCGGCCGCACGCCGGAGCCGTCGTCCATCTGCACAGCACCTACTCCGTGGCCGTGTCCTGCCACGACGGGCTGGACCCCGACGACGTGCTGCCGCCGTTGACCGCCTACTACGTGATGCGGGTCGGGCGGCTACCGATGCTGCCCTACCACGCCCCCGGCGACAGCGCGCTGGGCCCGCTCGCCGAGCAGGCCGCCCGCAACGCCCACGCCCTGCTGCTGGCCAACCACGGGCCGATCGTCGCGGCGCCGGACCTCGCCGCGGCCGCCGACATCGTGGAAGAGCTGGAGGAGACCGCGCGCCTGTGGCTGCTGCTGCGAGACCGGCCCACCCGGCCGCTGACTCCCGCCCAGGTCACGGACCTGTACGCCCGATACAGCCCTGATATCCATCATGACCGGAAGAGAAACACGACATGATCCCCGGTATCGATCTGATCGACTTCGCGACCCGTGTCCTGACGTCGGTCGCGGTTCCCGACGACGATGCAGCACTGGTGGCCGACAGCCTGGTGACGGCCGACATGTGGGGCCATCCCTCACACGGGATGCTGCGCCTGGGCTGGTACGTCGACCGCATCCGCGCCAAGGCGATGCGAGCCGTCACCGAGGTGGCCACCGTGATCGACGGGGGCGCGCTCGCCGTCCTGGACGGCCAGGACGGCATCGGGCAGATCGTCGCCGCCCGCGCCGCCCACGAGGCCGTACGCCGAGCCGGGCAACACGGCGTCGGCGTCGTCGCGGTACGCAACAGCAACCACTTCGGCACCGCCGCCTACTTCACCCGGATGATCGCCGCCGAAGGCTGCGTCGCCATCCTCACCACCAACGGCAGCCCCGCCATGGCCCCGTGGGGCGGGCGGGAGAAAACGGTCGGCGCCAACCCCTGGTCGATCGCCGCCCCCGGCGGCCGCCGCGGCCCGGTGGTCCTCGACATCGCCAACACCACGGTGGCGCGCGGCAAGATCTACGCCGCTCTGGAGCGAGACGAGCCCATCCCGCCGCACTGGGCCCTCGCCCGCGACGGCAGCCCGACCACCGACCCGCGCATCGCCGTCGACGGACTCGTCCTGCCCATGGCCGGGCACAAGGGGTATGGCATCTCCTTCATGATGGACCTGCTCTCCGGTGTGCTGACCGGCAGTTCCTACGCCACCGGTGTGGCCGGCCCCTACGTCGCAGACCGGCGCAGCGGCTGCGGCCACCTGCTGCTCGCGCTACGCGTCGACGCGCTGCAGGACCCGGCCGAGTACAGCAGGCGGCTCGACGACCTGATCGACCTCACCAAGGCGGTGCCGCTGGCAGCCGGGGTCGAGGAGATCTTCTACCCCGGGGAGATCGAGGACCGCAACGCGCGGACGGCCACGAAGACGGGCGTCGAACTGCCGGACAAGACCCTGCTCGACCTGGCCCGCCTGGCCGAAGAGTGCGGGATCTCCTTTCCCGCCAAGGGGGCGGCGTGTTCATCGTGATCGTCACCCTGCGGGTCAAGCCCCACACCGTCGAGACGTTCGTCGAGGGCATCGAGGCCAACGCGCGCGCCAGCCGCGCCGAGCCCGGCTGCCTGCGCTTCGACGTGCTGCGCACCGACACCGATCCGCACCGGTTCATGCTGTACGAGATCTACCGCGACGAGGCCGCCTTCTACGACGAGCACCGCTCCACCGCCCACTACGCCGCCTGGCGAGCCGTAACCGCCGAATGCGTCGACACCCACCGCAACGTCTTCTGCCGCCCGCTGTCGCTGACCCGAACGGAAGAACAATCGTCATGAGCTCGGTCCTGAAGGTGGGTTCGCGCCGCTACCGCGTGCATTCCGTGGCCGGCCTGGCTCCCGCGCGACTGCCCTACAGCCTGCGGGTCGTCCTGGAGAACCTGCTGCGCCACCAGGCTCCCAGCGGGCAACTCCAGGCCGTACTCGACTGGCGGCCCCGCGCCCCACGAGATCAGGCAGTGGACCTGCACCCCTCGCGGGTGTTCCTGCACGACACCAACGGCGTGCCCGCCCTCGTCGACCTGGCCGCCATGCGCGACGCCATGACCGCCCTGGGCGGCGACCCCACCCGCGTCAACCCCGCCATCCCGGCCGAACTCGTCGTCGACCACTCCGTCATCGCCGACGTCTTCGGCCGGCCGGATGCATCGGCACGCAACACCGACCTGGAGTACGAGCGCAACCACGAGCGCTACCGCTTCCTGCGCTGGGGACAGACCTCCCTGCGCCACCTCACCGTCGTCCCGCCCGGCAAGGGCATCATGCACCAGGTCAACATCGAACACCTGGCCCGCGTCGTCACCGTCCAGGACGCCTCCCCCCTGCCCGAGGCCTTCTTCGACGTCTGCCTGGGCACCGACTCCCACACCACCATGGTCAACGGGCTCGGTGTCCTCGGCTGGGGCATCGGCGGCATCGAAGCCGAAGCCGCCATGCTCGGCCAGCCGGTCTCCATCCCCCTGCCCGACGTCGTCGGCGTACGCCTGCACGGAGCACTGCCCGACGTCTCCACCGCCACCGACCTCGTCTTGACCCTCACCGAACTACTGCGCGCGCACGGCGTCGTCGGCAAGATCGTGGAATTTCACGGCCCCGGCGTCACCGCGCTACCGGTAACCGACCGGGCGACGATCTCCAACATGAGCCCCGAGTTCGGCTCCACCGCCGCCCTGTTCCCCATCGACGCCGAAACCCTCCGCTACCTGCGCCTGACCGGCCGCGGCGAGCACCACGTCGCCCTCGTCGAGGCATACACCAAGCAGCAGGGCCTGTGGCACGACCCGGCCCGCCCACCCGTCTACACCGACGACCTCGAGGTGGACCTGTCCACCGTCGTGCCCTCCATCGCCGGACCGCGACGCCCCCAAGACAGGATCCCCCTGGATGGCGCCCAGGCGGCGTTCCGCGCCGCAGCGCCGCCGCCCGTGACCGTATCCCTGGGCGGCAGCGGGCACCGGATCGGGCACGGCGCCGTCGCCATCGCCGCGATCACCTCCTGCACCAACACCTCCAACCCCTCCGTGATGGTGGCCGCAGGACTCCTGGCCCAAAAAGCCGTCCAACGAGGACTGACCAGCAAACCGTGGGTCAAGACGACCCTGTCCCCCGGATCGCGCGTCGTAATGGACTACTACCACCAAGCCGGCCTCACCCCCTTTCTGGAGGCGCTCGGCTTCCACCTGACCGGATTCGGCTGCATGACCTGCATCGGCGCCTCCGGCCCACTGGTGGCGGAGGTATCGGAGGCGATACGCGACCACGGCCTCAACGTCGCGTCGGTCCTGTCGGGCAACCGCAACTTCGAAGGGCGCGTCCAGCCCGAGATCACCATGAACTACCTGGCCTCCCCGCCCCTGGTCGTCGCCTACGCCATCGCCGGCTCCATGGACGTCGACCTGCTCACCGAACCGCTGGGCACCGGCACGGGCGGCGAACCGATTTACCTGCGTGACATCTGGCCCACCCCTGCGGAGATCTCCGCGATCATCGACGGCACCATCGAACCGTCGATGTTCACCCGAGCCTACGCCGACGTCTTCGACGGCGACGCCCGCTGGCAGCAACTCCACGCCCCCCAGGCCGACACCTTCCCCTGGGATGCCGACTCCGCCTACATCCGCCGCCCGCCCTACCTGGACGGCATGCCTGCCCGCCCCGAACCCATCAGCGACATCACCGGCGCGAGGATCCTCGTCCACCTCGGTGACTTCACCACGACCGACCACATCTCACCCGCTGGAGCCATCACCCCCACCAGCCCGGCCGGCCGCTACCTCGACCGGCTCGGCGTACCGCGTCACCGGCTCAACACCTACGCCTCCCGCCGCGGCAACCACGACGTCATGATGCGCGGCACCTTCGCCAATCCCCGGCTGCGCAACCACCTCACCCCCGGCGCCGAAGGAGGTCTGACCCTCAGCCTCCTCGACGACAGCGACGGCACTGACGGCACCATCACCTCGGTCTTCGAGGCCGCCGCCGCCTACCGGGCGGCCGGCGTGCCCACCGTCATCGTCGCGGGAGCCAACTACGGCGCCGGCTCCTCCCGCGACTGGGCCGCCAAAGGCCCCGCGCTCCTGGGAGTGAAAGCCGTCATCGCCCGCTCCTACGAACGCATTCACCGCTCCAACCTCGTTGGCATGGGCATCCTGCCACTGGAATTCCGCACCGGCCAAGGACCCGGCGAGCTCGGCCTGACCGGGCGCGAACACATCACGATCAGCGGGCTGGCCCCGATCGGCGACGGGATCGCGCCGCAGACCGTCACCGTCACCGCCGACGACCGCCGCTTCGAGGCCCGCCTACGCCTCGACACGCCCCGCGAGATCGACTACTACCGTCACGGCGGCGTCATGCGATACGTCCTGCGCCATCTGATGTCCAACCCACACCCCACATCATGATCCGGTGGTTGGCCACCCGGCCGGCGGCGTCGCGACTGCCTGGCCGTGGCGACCATTCCCTCCGGGGGACGCCGGGATCAGGTGGGCGGCGAGATTCTCCTGAACGGCGCTGAGCACGGCGAACTGCGCCGGGCCGAGGGTGCTCTCGTCGTGCTCGCCAGTGATCTCGTGGAAGTCCGTCCCGCTGTCGGAGAGGGCGTCAGCTCGGTCGAGGCCGGGAAGGGCGGCGAGCACGAAATCGGTGTAGTCGCGCGCGAGCCGGTCGAGTTCAGCCGGATCGTGCCCGCCGTCCGCGAGGGCTGCGAAGCGGTGTGACAGTTCCACGTAGCGGGACAGGTTCGGGGCGGCGGTCAAGGTCTCGTACATGGCCGTGAGCTGCGCGGTCGTCGCGGCGGGGTCGTCGGCCAGGGCGATCACGAGAAGGAGGTCCTCTTTGTCGCGGTTCAGGACCGCGGCGGGTAGCCCGGCCGCCTCAAGCGTGGCGAGGGCGGCGCCGAGCCCGGCGGGCAGTTCGGGGTCTCGGTTGTCCCGCAGCAGCTGATCGAGCGCAGACCGTTTGCGGGCGATGAGCGCCGCCTGCTCGTCGAGTTCGGAGCGCAGTTCGCCGAGGGCCTCGCGCAAGCCGGCCGCCTGCCCGTCGAGAAGATCCCTGATCCGGCTCAGCGGGAGACCGAGGTCGCGCATGCCGCGGATGCGCTGCAAGCGGATAAGCGCGCCCGCACCGTAGAGGCGGTACCCGTTGGCGGCGCGTTCGGGCTCGGGCAGGAGCCCTTTGCGATGGTAGAGGCGGATCGCCTTGGGAGTGGTCCCGCAGTGCCGGGCGAGGTCACCGATCGTCAGCATGTCCGGCGGTCCTTTCTTGCGGGGCGGATATTCCCTCGTCGAGCTTGCGGAACGTGGCCGTCGTCGCGATGAGCGCGGTCGCGGTCACCCAGAGCAGCCCCAGGGTAAGCGAGGCAGTGGTGAGGGTGAAGAGATCGATGATCATTCCCGTGACGAAGACGGCGACGGGGCCGGCGAGTGAGGAGGACATGTTCTGCACGCTGAAGACACGGCCGCGGGCATGCTCGGGAATCGCCTCCTGGGTGATCACGCCGAGCACGGAGTTGAGGACGCCCATTCCGGCGCCCGTGACGACCGAGCCGAGCAGGACGACCGGGTAGGAGGCCAAGGTGGCGAGGATCAGGACGCCGACGGCGAGGAGGACGAGGGCGCCCATCGCCCAGAGCCTGCGACGGGTGTCGCCGCCGGTCGCCGCGTACAGTCCCGCACCGGCGATCATGCCGACGGCGATCGCGACGAGGACCGTGCCGAGCAGACCAGGCGTACCCGCCTGGGTGAAGTAAACGGGCATGACGATGCCCTGGAAGGAGGCGAGAACGACGGCGCACGCGGTGATGAACAGGGTCACCGTCACCAGCCGGCGGCTCCCTCCGATGACGGCGAATCCCGCACGCAACTCGCCGAAGACGTCCCGGAGCCCGTCGACCCGGCGCAGCCCGGCCGGTCTCGCACCGACCTCGCGCGGGAGCAGGGCGCCGCAGATCGCCGAGACGAGGGAGATCACCGCGATGCCCCACAGCACCGCCACCGGTGGCGCGACCGACATCGCGAGCCCGGCGGCACCGGGCCCGATGATGATCATCGAGGCGCCGATGCCCTCGCGAAGGCCCATCACTCGTTCCAGGCCGGTACCGCTCAAGCGGGCGACCTCGGACACCATCGCCTCTCTGGCCGTCATCCCCGGGATGTCCGCCAGGGCGCCGAGGACGCCCAGAAGGCTGAACCAGCCGAGGTCCAGGCCCCAGAGCAGGTCGACGAGTGGAAGCGCGGCCACCGCGAGAGCCGACAGCACATCGCCGACGATCGCGGACGTCCGCCGGCTGACCCTGTCGACGATGAGGCCGCCCACGAGCCCTCCGGCCACGATGGGCAACGCGGCCACGAGCGACACCGTGCCCGCGGCGCTCACGCTGCCCAGGCGTTCCAGCACCAGCAACGGCAGCGCGATGGCGATCAGCGAGTTACCCAGCAGCGACAAGGCTTCCGCGGTGAGATAGAGGAAGAGGATCCGGTTCACCCGGTCAGCGTCCACCCCTGTCCCAGGGACAAGGTCAACCGGCGCGGACGCGCACCTTGCCCTTGCGTGCCGACAGCGGCACGTCGCCGCGCTGCCGGCCGACCTGCGGATATCGAGCTTGACAAGTTCCGAACGGCGCGTAACCCGGTGAACGTCGGCGGCCGACCTTGGGCTTCTATGCTTCGCCGGGGAGGTGGACGATGGTTTCGGTGCCGTCGTCCCAGCGCCACGGCACGTAGTGGCCCTGCAGATGCACGCCGCCGATCCACCGGTCGATGCCGTTGAGGGCGATCTGGTCGGCCTCTCCGGCCAGCACCCGCGCCCCGGTGTCGGTCAGGCACACGCCCGTCATCCGCTCCACGGGGCGGCCAGGCGGGTCGAGACGGAGCAGCGGGTGTGGCCCCGCTGCCATCCGGTCCATCCGGGCGAAGCACGTGATATCCCCCATGTACGGCCGCGTCTCCCGCGCCCCGGCCCTCACGAAGGCCGTCCCGGCATCGGACGCGCCGTCGGCGACGGCGGCCAGCACCCGCCGCTCGGTCAGCGACAGACCGTCCCGCGTCGCCGGATACTCCCGGCTGAGTCGGTCGAATGCCTCGCCCAGGAAGCGCAGCTCGCCCAGCCGCGCGGAGGCGATGGAGCCCAGGCCCTCGGGAGTGGGCGCGCGGAAGGCCGCCCACGCGCGGACGGCCAGTTCGAGCGCCGCCGGGGTCAGCCGCGCACATGCGTTCGTGTGCGACAGCTCACGCAACTGCTCGGCGGTCAGCTCCCCGAGGCCGCCGAAGCGGGCGATGCCCGCGTGTTCGCCTATGCAGATCAAAGTGATGCGCTCGGGGGGAACGCCCAGATCAGCCAGGCGGGCGAGGATCTCGGCGATCTGCAACTGGTCGTACAGGTCCGCCTCGAACCACAGCACGTACTCCCCGTCGCGGTTGGCCCCCAGGGCCCGGTCCCGCTCGGTGAACTGGCGCATCGCCTCGGCGCGCTCGACGCTCTCGTAGCCGGTGAGGTAGTCGACCCTGATCCGGCGCAGCTGGGCCGGCGCTACCTCGGGCACCGGCCCCTCGTGTAGGAGATCGCGCCAGTAGACCACGCGCCGCGCGAGCCCGGTCCCTGGCACGTCGGTGGCGTCGCCGTTGCTGATGTGCAGCGCCTCGGGCATCCAGTCGACCGGGAAGTCGTCCGGCGTCGTCCCCGGGTGCTTGGCGAGGAGCCTGCTGCGGGCGGTCGCGTACGACTCGCCGGTCTTGGCCATCCGGGCGCGCACGTGCCGTTTGAAGCCGGCCTGCTTGGTCATGATCGTCTCCCGCGTCCCGTCCGCGGATCCCCCAGCAATCGCTGCGGCGGGCGCACGATCGACGAATGGTGCCTCGGCCGAGAGGTGGGCCTCCCTTTGCCTCCGTCGGGTGACCCGGCTGGGGCGGGTCGCCGGAGGTTGGGCGCGGACGGTCGCCACCTCTCAAGATACTCGGCGGCCGATACGTCGCGCGACCCCGCCCGCCCAGCGCTGACCAAGAACGTTCACCGGGTCCGAGGTCAGACTGTTCTACACCTGCGAGACCACGACCGGGCGATGCGACTGGTTGGAGTGGCATCCGCTCTAGCCCCCGCGGGCCGACGCGGTGGCGAAGACGCGGAAGACGAGGCGGCCGGGTGGCGGAGTCCGGCACACCGGACCCACTCCGCCTCGTCAGAACTCCTGCTCACCAGCTATAACACGACTTTTCCTGGAGCATGCTGCGCCGGGTCAGCGGCTGGCGAGCTCCGAGAAGATCTCCACCAGTTCAGGCCGGTCGAACGGGCCGACATGGGGTGCCGCGACGCTTCGCACGTCGGTCGGGTTGTCCGGAGTGAGGCGGTCGGCCTCTTTGATGAATCGGTCCTGCAGCGCCGGCGGGATCAGCCGGTCGAGGGTGAGGCGCACATACGTCCGGGGAATGCGGCCCCAGGTGTGTGCTTCGCCCCGCGCTTCAGCCAGGGGAATGCCGGCGGTCTCGTCCGGTTCGAGCATGGCGAGCAGCCGGCTCACCTCTTCGTCGGTGAAGTCTCCGGCAAGGCATTGCTTGACTCCTTGGAACACCGCCGGGTCGGCCGAGCGCCAGTTGAGCCGGCTCACTCCCAGGACCGCTGGATCGGCAACCATGGCCGCGGTCACTTGGGGGAGCAGGCTGTCGCTGTTCTCCGGCGTTTCGAGATAAGCGGCCAGGTTCGGCAGGTCCACGCAGCAGTACGCCGCGACGTAGACGACGCGTTCGAGTAGTTCGGGGATGGCGTTGCCGACTCTGCTCACGGTGACGCCGCCCTGGCTCATGCCGGCCAGGATCACGGGGCCGTGGTGGCGGGCGCGGCGCACCACGTCCACGACGTGTTCGACGTAGTCGTCGATGGTGATCTTGGCGAGTGGCGATGGTTCGGTTGCCAGCGCCTGGAGGTCCTGCGGGGCCTGGTAGGAACGGGGGTAGAACGCCTCGCGGCCGTGTCCCGGAAGGTCGATGGCCACGCATCGGTGCCCGCGCAGGGTGAGTTCGCTGGTCAGGCCCGAAGCCCAGGCCGAAGAGGAGTTGGTGCCGTGGATGAACACCAGGGTCGGCGGTCGCCGATCGGCGTCGCGGTTCGTTGTCATTGACGTTCTCTCCTTTTGTCTGTCGGACGGGTGGTGTGAGTTGGCGGTCAATGGTGCGGTGGGCGCCACATCGGCCACAGGAGCGGGCTGTCCGCCACGCGAACCGGCTCGCCGAGATCCTCGAATCCGTGCCGCTGGTAGAGGGCGCGGCTCCGGGACGAACTCGCCTCCAGATACGCGGCGAGCCCGTCGGCGTCCGCTCGCTCCAGCCGGTGCCGCAGCATGGCCGAGCCGAGTCCGGCGCCCTGCCGCCCGCTGATCACCCCCATGCAGGGGAGGTAGAGGTGCGGTTCGCGATCGGGGTGCCGTGGGGCCAGTGCCCGGCCCAGGGCCAGCAATCGTGCACCGTTCTCACCGAGGACCGTCTCCTGGCCCGCCTCGGGCGCGTCCGAGTGCTCCGCATAGGGCGTCTGACCTGCGGCCAGCGTCAGCCATACCGAGGCGCCCTCGCGACGGCCGGCCAGGTACGCCTCGGCGGCGGGATGGGTGAGCAGGGGGCGGTAGAAGTGCGCCTGGAGACGACCTCGTTGGCCCATCTCGGGGAAGAGCCAACAGACCAGTGGATCGTTCATGAACGCCTCGGTCAGGACGCCCAACACCGCCTGCTGGTCTGCGTCATCCGCTCGCCACACGGATGCGTACGGCGTATCAACTGTCATGGGTACAGCGTATTGAAATGGTCGCGGAAGTGGATATATCTCGAGAATTTGGTGAGTTAAAGTGAACTAGTACTGGGAGAGATTGAACTAGTACACTCTTGGCGGACAGCAACCTCACCAAGAGATCGGGGACTCTATGCCGTCGTCAACGCCGCGACCGGAACCGCCATACCGGCAGATCGTCACGGAGATCCGTGCCCGGATCCTGACCGGCGACCTGCGGCCCGGCGACCGGGTGCCTTCCATCCGGGAGATCGCCCAGCGATGCGGGGTCGCGGTCGCGACCGCGACCAGAGTGATGGCCACTCTCCGCGACGAAGGGCTGGTCGAAACGAAGGTCGGCGCCGGCACGGTGGTCAGCCCCCTGGGCCAGAAGCAGCCGGCCGGCCTGACCACTCCCCTGAGACCGCGGCGAGCCGACGTCCCCAAGCAGGCACTGAACCGGAAGCAGGCTCTCCGCACCGCCATCGCGATCGCCGACGCCGAGGGACTCGACGCCGTATCCATGCGGCGACTCGCTTCCGAGCTCGGCGTCGGTCCGATGTCGCTGTACCGGCACGTGACGAACAAGGACGAACTGGTGACGCAGATGGCCGACAAGGTCTTCGGCGAACTGGAGCTCCCCATCCCGGGGCCGGAGGGGTGGCGAGCCAAGCTCGAACTGATCTCCCGCCGGCAATGGGAGCTGTGCCGACGACACCTCTGGCTGCCCAGGGCCATCTCGTTCACGCGACCGTTGCTGGTGCCCAACATGATGGCGCACACCGAGTGGACCCTGCGCGCACTCGACGGGCTTGGACTGCCCATGACGACACGGATTCGCGAGGCGCTCACGCTGCACGCACTGGTCCACACCGTTGCGCTGTCCACGGCGGATGAGATCGAAGCCGAGCAGGAGACCGGTATGACGCTCGACCGGTGGTGGCTGACACAGCGAAAGCGGGCCGACGAACTCCTCCGCTCCGGACGATTTCCGCTGCTGGCCGCGGTTTCCGAGGAAACGGTGTCGGACGTGGACGGATTGTTCGAGTACAGCCTTGCACGCCATCTCGACGGTTTCGCCGCCCTGGTAGAGGATCAGGCCCGAACGCGCCCGTAGTCGGCGTGATGTGGGTTGGGCATCCCAGCGGTAGCGGGGTCTTGCTCGGCGGATGGGTGCGCGGACGGTGACGAACGCGCCGCCAGCGCGCACTGCTCGGCCGCCACTACCCGCCGTCGCCTCAGGGAATGGGCCGCCCCGGGCCTGGCCCAGAAGCTGCACGCGATCACTGCGGCCGACGCCGATCGCGCGCAGCTGCAGGGAGAAGAGCACGCGGTCCCCGGCCACCGCCGCCCGGCGATCACTCCAGGTCGCCGTCTCCGGCCCAGTGGGTCGTGCTCCATACGGCGCCACACTGGCAGCGCGTCAGCTCGACCAGCTCGCTCTTTTCGTTCATGGTCAGGCCGTGGTCGAGACGGACGTGAACGTGTGCACTCATGACGGATCGACTTCCGATTGATCATTCGATGCCCCGGCCGGACGCCGGGCGGAAACCAGCCGGCGACATGGGCCGGACCGGGAGCTCTTCTTACTGTCTACCCGAAGTAAGGACCGGTCGACGCGGCTCCCGCGATGTTTTACCCGAGGTCAAGGCATCATCCGAACGGGAGGCACAGGCAGGGCAGGGCCCACGCCACGGTAAAGGAAGCGGTACGGCGAGCCTTGTGCACCCCTGCCGGAATGTAGATCCTGAGGTGTCGCCCCGCCATGACAAGATCGCCGAGTCCGGCAAGGCCGTCGTTGCAAAAGTAATTTATTTTCCCTTTGGCGTGCACGGATCGTGCAGCGGGGAGGCCCCACATGGACAGATCGGCTGCCGATCGCCTGAGGGGCGGCGGGTGCGTCCCGGGTCAGAGATGTGCGGGTGATGGGGATGGCGAAGGAGTCCGGCAGGGCCGAACAGCCGAGGAGCGCGCACCGCGGCTTCACGGAGAACCCCGGCGGGGGCTACGTCACCACGTTGCGCGGGCTGGAGGTACTGAACAACCCGCTGCTGAACAAGGGAACGGCGTTCAGCGAGCAGGAGCGCGCGGAGCTGGGCCTGGAGGGGCTGCTCCCCTCGGCTGTCGAGACACTCGACGAGCAGGCGCGCCGCGCGTACGCGCAGTACCGGGCACAACCCACCGACCTGCGCAGGAACGTCTACCTGTCGGCACTGCAGGACCGTGACGAGGTGCTCTTCTACCGGCTCCTGGCCGATCACCTGCGGGAGATGCTGCCGATCGTGTACGACCCGACGATCGCGCAGGCGATCAGGACCTACAGCCACGAGTACCGCCGGCCGCGGGGCGTCTACCTGTCCGTCGACGACGTGGACGGCATCGAGCGGGCTTTCCAGAACCTCGGCATGGGAGCCGACGACGTCGACCTGATCGTCGCCTCCGACGCGGAGGAGATCCTGGGCATCGGGGACTGGGGGGTGGGCGGCGGGGCCGGCATCGCCGTCGGCAAGCTGGCCGTCTACACCGCCGCCGCCGGGATCGACCCGGCCCGGGTCATCCCCGTCGCGCTGGACGTCGGCACCGACAACGAGGGGTTGCTCAACGACCCGTTCTACGTGGGCAACCGGCACTCGCGGGTGCGGGGGGAGCGCTACGACAACTTCATCGACGCCTACGTCTCGGCGGCCACCCGCCTGTTCCCCGGCGCGATGCTGCACTGGGAGGATTTCGGGCCGTCCAACGCCCGGCGCATCCTGCAGAGGTACACCGGCCGGATCCCCACCTTCAACGACGACATGCAGGGCACCGGCGCGATCGTGCTCGCGGCCATGCTGGGCGCCGTCCGCGTCTCCGGTACACCGATGCGCGAGCAGCGGATCGTCGTCTTCGGCGCCGGTACGGCCGGCATCGGGATCGCCGATCAGTTGCGTGACGCGATGGTCCGCGACGGCCTGGACCGCCAGACGGCCACCCGCCGGATCTGGGCGGTCGACAAGCAGGGCCTGCTGATCGACGACATGTCAGACCTGCGCGACTTCCAGACCCCCTACGCCCGGCCGGCCTCCGAGGTCGCCGACTGGAGCGGGGAGAGGGACGAGATCGACCTCGACGAGGTCGTCTGCCGCGTCAAGCCGACCATGCTGCTCGGCACCTCCACCAAGCACGGCGCCTTCACCGAAAAGATCGTTCGAGCCATGGCCGCCGGTGTCGACAGGCCGATCATCTTCCCGATCTCCAACCCGACCGAGCGGATCGAGGCGATGCCGGCCGACCTGATCCGGTGGACCGACGGCCGCGCCCTGATCGCCACCGGCATCCCGGTCGCCCCCATCACCCACCACGGTGTCACCCACGTCATCGCCCAGGCCAACAACGCCCTGCTCTACCCGGGGCTGGGACTGGGCGCGGTCGTGTCGCGAGCGCGGCGGGTCAGCGACGGCATGCTCCAGGCAGCCGCCGAGGCGGTCGGCGGCATGGTGGACGTCTCGACCCCGGGCGCCTCCCTGCTGCCCCAGGTGGACAACCTGAGAGAGGTCTCGGCCACGGTCGCGGTCGCGGTCGCGGAGCAGGCGGCCAAGGAGGACCTGGCCCGCGCCGACCTGCGGGACACCGTCCAGCAGGTCCAGAACGCGATGTGGCAGCCGCGGTACCGACCGGTTCGGGGGACATGACGATGACCGGTCAGCACCGGGAGGACGAGAGCGCGCCACGGATCCTGGACCTGCCGATCGGCCTGGAGGCCTCCGGCACCCGTACCGAGAGCGACTCGATCGGCGAGATCCAGGTGCCGGCCGACCACTACTGGGGCGCGCAGACCCAGCGGTCGCTGATCCACTTCGCCATCGGCGACGACCTGATGCCCAAGGCCGTCTACCACGCCTACGGTTTCGTCAAGAAGGCCGCGGCGATCGTCAACGGCCGCGCCGGCCGGCTGCCCCGGTGGAAGGCCGACCTGATCAGCCGGGTCTCCGACGAGATCGTCCACGGTGACCTGGACGGCGAGTTCCCGCTGTACGTCTGGCAGACCGGCTCCGGCACGCAGTCGAACATGAACGTCAACGAGGTGATCTCCAACCGAGCTCTCCAGCTCATCGGCCGTCCGCTCGGTGGCAAGAATCCCGTGCATCCGAACGACCACGTGAACATGGGACAGTCGTCCAACGACACGTTCGTCACCGCCATGCACATCGCCGCGGTGCGGGCGATCGACGGCCGGTTGCTGCCGGCGCTGACGCGGCTGCGCGACGCCACCGCGGCCAAGAGCCTCCAGTGGGAGCACGTGGTCAAGATCGGCCGCACCCATCTGGAGGATGCCACCCCGCTGACGGTCGGCCAGGAGTGGTCGGGCTACCTCGCCCAGATCCAGGACGCCGCCGACCACCTCGAACACACCCTTACCGGGCTGTACCGGCTGGCGATCGGCGGCACGGCGGTCGGCACCGGGCTGAACGCGCCACCGGGGTTCGGGGACGAGGTCGCCGCCCAGATCGCCGATCTCACCGGCTACCCCTTCGCCGGCGCCCCCAACAAGTTCGCCGCCCAGGCCTCGTGCGACGCGCTGGTCTGGGCCTCGGCGGCGGTGCGCGCCCTGGCGGTGTCGCTGTTCAAGTTCGCCAACGACATGCGCTGGCTGGGATCGGGGCCCCGGGCCGGCCTGCACGAGCTGATCCTGCCGCCCAACGAACCGGGGTCCTCGATCATGCCGGGCAAGGTCAATCCGACCCAGGCGGAGGCGATGCTGATGGTCGCCATCCAGGTGGTCGGCAACGACAGCGCGGTCTCGATGGCGGGCGCGGAGGGCAACTTCGAGCTCAACGCCTTCCGCCCTGTCATCATCACCAACGTCCTGCACTCGGTACGGATCCTGTCCGACATGATGGACCACTTCCGCGTCTACCTCATTGAGGGCGCTCAGCTCGACACCGCCAGGCTGAAGGACGACGTCGACCGGTCCGTGATGATGGTGACCGCGCTCAGCCCGATCATCGGCTATGACGAGGCCGCGCGGATCGCCCACCGAGCGCTCGACGAGGACCTCACGCTCAGGGAGGCCGCTCTCAAGTCCGGCGTCAGCCAGGCCCTCTACGACAAGGTCGTCGATCCCGAACGCCTCACCCGGCCCGGCGTGGCCACCTCAGCTGACGGCCCGCCTCCCTGAGGCGGCGGGCCGGGACAGGCTCGGTCGTTCGAAACGCGGTCCCCGCCCAGGCCGTCACGGAGGACTCCCCCCGGCGGCCGTGCCGGATGATGCGGTGAGCGGGCGTTCCCTGAGCAGCAGCGCCAGCACCAGGCCCGCCCCGAACACCACCGCCAGCCACAGGAACATCGGCACCAGCCCGTCGGCGTACGCCCCGGCGACGAGCTCGCGGGCGGCCGGAGGCAGCGCGGCGGCGGCCTCGGGCGTCAGGCGGTGCGGGTCACCGGCCTCGCCGAGCACGGGGCCGAGCCCGGCGGCGACCCGGTTGGCGAACACCGAGCCGATCACCGCCGCCCCGACCGTCACGCCGATCTCCCTTACGAAGACGACCGTCGAGGTGGCGGTGCCGACCGAGGACTGGGGCACCGCGATCTGCACCGCGGTGATCGAGACCTGCATGAAGCAGCCGACCCCGAGGCCGAGCAGCACCAGGTAGGCGGCCAGCAGCCACGAGGGCGTCTGCGTGGTCATCGACCCGAGCAGCAGCATCGAGGCGGCCGCCAGGGCGGTGCCGACGATCGGGTAGATCTTGTAGCGCCCGAACCTGCTGATCAGGAGACCGGTGCCGATGTTCGCCGCGAGCAGGCCGAGCGTCAGCGGCACCAGGAACAGGCCCGCCGCGGTGGCGCCCATCGAGTACACCATCTGAACGTACGACGGCACGTAGCTGACCACGCTGAACAGCCCGGCGCCGACCACGAGGCTCAGTCCGCCGGCGACCAGGACCGTGCGGTCGGCGAGAAGGCCGAGCGGGATGAGCGGGTCGGCCGCACGACGCTCGGCGAGCACGAACAGGAACGTTCCCACCAGTGTGAACGCGCCCAGGCCCAGGATCGTCGGGGACGTCCAGCCGTGGAGCGTGCCGCCCCAGGTGCCGATCAGGACGAGCGCGGTCGTCGTGACGGCCATCAGAACAGTGCCCGTCACGTCGAGGGGGGCCGACAGGCGCCGCTTCGGCAGCCGCAGCGAGGTGGCGGCGAGGACGAGCGCCACGATGCCCAGCGGCAGGTTGATCCAGAAGATCCAGCGCCATCCGGCGCCGTCGGTGAGCGTCCCGCCGATGAGCGGGCTGACCACCGTGGCGACGCCGAAGACCGAGCCCAGCGGGCCGAGGAACCTGCCCCGATCGCGCGGCGGGACCAGGTCGGCGACCACGGCCTGCGACAGGATCATCAGTCCCGCGGCGCCGAGCCCCTGCAGGGCGCGGGCCAGGACGAGCTGGACGATGTCCTGGGCCGCGCCGCACAGCGCCGACGCCACCAGGAAGACGACGATCGACCCGAGCAACAGCGACTTGCGCCCCAGGGCGTCGCCGAGCTTCCCGAAGACCGGCATCGCGACCGCCGTGGCGAGCGCGTAGGCCGCCACGACCCACGACATGTGTTCCAGGCCGCCGAGCTCTCCGACGATGGCGGGCAGGGCCGTGGCGACGATCGTCTGGTCCAGCGCGGACAGGAAGGTGACCAGCAGCAGGGCGACGAAGATCCTCCCGAGCCGGGGAGCGGGGGGTGGAGGCGAGGCCGAGACAGGGGACTCGGACAGGGGTGAGGAAGAAGGAAGGGCCTCGGACCGCACGGAGGCGCCGGGCATGACAGGGGGATGATCCACGAGAGACTTCTCCGCGGGTCTCCGCTCGCTCTGTGCGGCGGTGACGGCGGCAGGAGGCGCGGCACGGGACATGATCGCCCCGGGCCGACGGGCGGCGATGTCGACACCGCGCCCCGTCGTCCTGACAAGTGTCCCATGCCCCCTTCCGCAACATCCGCCCCGGGTGCGCCTTCCGCCGCCGTGCCGCGGACGGGCGCGGTTCCGTGCCGGAGCCGGAACCACGCCGGAACCGTCCCGCGTCGCGACCCCGATTCGGCGGCCCGTACGGGAAGACCTTCCGCGCCGGACGGGCGCCGGGGAAGGCCCCTCCCGCGAGGTGGTGGCCGCTGTGGCCGCCGCGCCGGGAACGGGCCTCGCGCGTCAGGTCACCGGTCTCGGTCGTTTCCGCGATTCGTGTCTCCGGATTTCACAAAACGGAGCCATTCAGCCGAGAAACACTTTGTTTGTTAATTCTATGTTTCTGAAAATTTAGAGCGTGCCGGGCGTTCGTCACCCCGACGGCGGGCGCCCCCTCCGCGCCACCATTCCCGCACCATGAATTTGACCTGGAAAAACGGGCTTCCGCCCTCTGGTGACAGCGTCCGCCTCCCCCGCGCGAGTGACCCGGCGTCCGCCTGGAGAGTGACGCCCAGCGGGCGAACGGATGATGACCATGTCGTTAGATGTCACGTTGTCCCGTTAGATGTCCCACTTCTTCGTTTCCAGGGGAACAGTTGTGTTGAACACCAGGACAGGTTCGGTAAGCGAGCTGACCGTGGCTGAATTTCTCCTTGAGCAGCTCGACGCCCTAGGGGTGGACGCGGTTTTCGGCATTCCCGGCGGAAACATCTCCGCGTTCATTCAGGCTCTGCGAGAACATCCGAAAATCAAATTCATCATCGCCTCTCACGAGGGAGGAGCCGCCTTTATGGCGGACGGGTACGCGCGATCGACGGGAAAGCTGGGCGTGTGCCTGGTCACCGCGGGCCCTGGCGCCCTCAACGCGCTGACCGGGGTCGCCTCCGCTCACCGCGACCAGGTTCCGCTGCTGGTGGTGGGCGGTCAGGTCCGGACGGATCTCTTCGGCCTCAGGGCGCTCCAGGACAGCAGCGATCTCGGCACCAACATGACCGCGATGTACTCCCACGTCTCCGGGTTCTCCACCGGCCTGAGCGACCCGGGCTCCTTTCCCCGTATCCTCTCCCAGGCGATCAACGTCGCGACCGGCCCCCGTCCCTGCGCCGTGTACCTGTCGGTTCCCGCGGACATCGCCCGGATGCCGGTCGGGGACGAGAAGGCCGCCGTGATGGTCCGGCGGCCCGGCATGGAACTCGACCCCGCCGAGGCGCGGCGCGTCCTCGGGGCGCTCTCGCAGGCACGACGCCCCCTGATCTTCCTGGGGAACGGAGCGCGGCAGGCGCTGCGCTCGAACCAGTCGGCATTCCGGGAAATCGTCCACACGCTGGGGGTTCACGTCGTGACCAGCGTGCGCGCCAAGGGTGTCTTCCCCGAGAGCGACGACCGCTGCCTCGGCGTGCTGGGGACGGCGGGCACCGAGCGGGCGGCGGGCTACGCCGCGGCGGGGGTCGACGCCCTCCTGGTGATCGGCAGCGGCCTGGGGGAATGGGCGACCAGGAGCTTCGACCGCAAACTCGCGGCCGTCTCGTCGTACTTCCACGTCGACCTGGATCTCACGGTCTTCGGTCAGTTCCTCAAGGGCGGCGAGCACATTCAGGCCGACGCGGAGGTCTTCCTGCGTGGTCTGCGCCGTGAGCTGCCCGGGCTGGGCAAGGTGCAGCAGGCACCCACGCTCTCGCCCCCCTCCTCGCGGCCGACGCCGGTGCCGCTCCCCCGCGACAGCGGGGCGGGCGTGTCGCCGGTGGCGGTGATGCTCGCCCTCAACGACCTGCTCACCGGTCAGGACGACCTGTACATCGACATGGGCAACTGCACGGCATGGGCCACGCACCATCTGGTGATCGACCCGCCGACCCGCATCTTCTACCCGTGCGGCCTGTCGTCGATGGGCTGGTCGTGCGGCGCGACCGTCGGCGGGAAGATCGGTGACGGCGGCCGTGTCGCGACCGCGCTCGTGGGCGACGGCGCGTTCCTGATGAACGGCAACGAGGTCAGGACCGCCGCCAAGAACCGGGTGGGCGCGATCTTCGTCGTCCTCGACGACGGCTACCTGGGGATGGTGAACCACGGGGAGCACGCGCAGAACGGTGGACGTTTCTCCCTGGAGGACGACTTCTACGGCCTGGGGGTGGTGGATCTCGCCCAGTTCTCCCGCGCGCTCGGCGCCGACGCCTACGTCGTCGAGGAGGCCGAAGCCCTGCGGGAGGCGATGGGCGAGGCCAGGTCGGCGGCGGCCAGGTGGTCGCGGCCCCAGGTGGTCGTGGTCAAGATCGACTACCGGGTGAGTCCCCCCTACGGTGAGCGGTTCACCGCGGTGGCGGGGGACGCGTGATGGCCGGGGAGGCGCGTGCCGGCATCGGCATCGCGGGACTGGGATCGGCCCTGCCGCCGACGGTCGCGGAGGCGGTCTCCACCGGGAGCGGGCCCTCGGCCGAGAGCGGGCTGTTCAGCGGGGCCCGCAACCGCCGGGTCCTGGCGGGCGGCGAGGCGATCGAGGATCTCGCGGTGTCGGCGTGCCGCGGGGCCCTGCAGGAGGCCGGAGTCCGCGCGGACGAGATCGACAGCCTGTACGGATACATAACGGTGTCCGAGTTCCTGAGCCCGAACGGGCTGTTCCGCGTGCACCGTGACCTGGGACTGGGGAGCCACGCGCTCGTGGTGCCGATCAACTGCGAGTTCGGCACCTTCGTCATGGCGCTCGCGCTCTCCTGGGAGTCCATGCGGGCCGGGCGTTTCACCCACGCGCTGGTGAGCGTCGGGGCGAGCTGGAGCCGTCACGTGGACGCCCGCAACCCGCACGCGGGGATGATCGGGGACGGCGCGGGCGCGGCCGTGCTCCGCCGGTCGGAACGGATGGTGATCGTCGACTGGATCCACGAGACGCGCAGCGCCGAGTACGGCGCGATGACGATGGCCGTCCGCCGGGACGCCGATGACGCTGTCCGGCCCGTCTACCGCATCGAGCCCGGCGCGGGGGTGGGGGCGTTCCGGTCCACGGGGATGGACGGGCCGCCGGACCTGATCCGGAGGCTGCTCGGGCGTCACGGGATCGACGCCGGGGAGGTGACCGTGATCGGCCACCAGGCCTCCGACGTGCTACTGGAGCACTGGCGGGATCGCCTGCGTCCGGCCCGCTACCACGACACGCTGAGCGACTACGGCAACCTCACCGTCGCCTCCGCGGCGGTGACGCTCGTCGCCGCCGCCGACGTCATCGACACGCCGTACCTGGTCTTGTTCGGCGTGGGGATCGGCTCCTACCAGATCGCGCTGTTGATCAGGAGATGAGAGACGGGAGGGGGAGCGTGCAGGCGACCGGCGCCCCTCGAAGCTCGTGACGAGACCGAGCACTCGATCGGGCCGGGCCGACGGGCCGCGCCGGCGACAACGCGGCCCGTCGGCCTCGCGCCGGGTCCCCGTCAGCCGGTGGCCGCGGGCCGGTCGGGGTCGTTGGACCACTGCGACCACGACCCGGCGTACAGGGCCGCGTGGACCCCGATCCGCTCCAGCGCGAAGACGGTGTGGGCGGCGGTCACCCCCGAACCGCAGTAGACACCGACCGCCGCGCCCTCCTTCACCCCGAGGGCGCCGAAGCGGGCGGCGAGTGCCTCCTCGTCGAGGAAGGTCGCATCCGGCGTCAGGTTCTCCCCGGTGGGGGCGTTGACCGCGCCGGGGATGTGGCCGGCGCGCGGATCGACCGGCTCGGTGTGGCCGAGGTAGCGCTCGGCCGCCCGCGCGTCGAGCAGCACGCCGGTGCCGGCCAGTTCGGCCGCGGCGTCGGCGTCGAGGACGGGCAGGGCACCGGAGGTCAGCGTCACGTTCCCCGGTTCTGGCCGGACCTCGCCGGTCTCCACCGGATGGCCCGCCTCCGTCCAGCCCCGCAGGCCGCCGTCGAGCAGCCGCACCGAGGACACCCCCGCCCAGCGCAGCAGCCACCACGCGCGCGCCGCGGACAGGCCGCCACCGGCGTCGTACGCGACGACCTCGTCACCGTCGTCCAGCCCCCAGCGGCGGGCGGCGCGCTGGAGCGTGTCCAGGTCCGGCAGCGGGTGCCGCCCCTCCTCGGGAGAGGGCGGGGCTGCCAGTTCGGTGTCCAGGTCGACGAAGACGGCCCCTGGCAGGTGGCCTTCGAGATAGGCGCGGTGGCCGTGCGGGTCACCGAGTTGCCAGCGAACGTCGAGAAGCCGGACGCGCGCCCCTGACCCGAGCCGTTCGGCCAGCTCGTCCGCACCGATCAGTCCGGTCGGGCTCTCACTCATCAAGTACCTCCAGTGTGGAGACCCCGTCCTGCAGGGCGGGGAGGATGTCAACGTTCCGTCCTTCTGACATTCGAATACGGCGTGGATCAGACCTTGCGGCCGGTTTCCTGAATTTGGCCGGGATTTTGGAACCAGTGGGTCACCCAGGCGTCGGGGTCACCGGCGAGTTCGCGAATATGGCCGGGCAGCGTTCCCCCGGCGATGTCGGCCAGTGTCACCGATTCGAGAATGGATCTGAGGGTGGCCCGCATGGCGATCCACACGATCTGCAGCCCCTCCGAGGGCGGGCCGTACTCGATGTCCTGAGGACATTCTCCGCGAATGACAGTGAGCGGCCCGTTGAGGGCGCGGATGACGTCGGCGATGACGACCTGGTCGGCGGGGAGGCGGAGCCGGTGCCCGCCTCCGGTGCCGCGCTGGCTGGTGATGAACCCGGTGCGCCGAAGCTCCGCCATGATCGCTTCGAGGAACTTGTGCGGGATCTCCTGCCCCTGCGCGAGTTCCTCGGAGCTGACCGGGCGGTCCGCGTGCGCCGCGAGCTGCGTGAGGGCGCGCAGGGCGTAGTCGGTCTTGGCCGAGATTCGCACCTGGGCCTCAGTGGGCCCGGTCGCACGCGGGCGGCTGCGCCTGCGGGTGTTCAGGCATCCGTGGCCGCGCCGTCATGGGGGTGTGTCGCAAAACCCTGTTCCTTCCATGCGCTGAACCCGCCAAGAATATGGGTGACGTTGGTGTACCCCAACTCCGCGAGCTTCTGAACGACCGGCCCCGAACCGCGCTCCGACGAGCAGAAGACGACGATCTCCCGGCCGGGATCGGCGGCGTCGGCCAGCAGTTCCGGGGATTCCCGGTCGAAACTCCTCAGGACGTCGACCTTCTCCACGGCGACGGCCGTGGGCAGCAGGCCGTGTTCGGCACGCGCCTCGGGGCGGCGTACGTCGACGAAGAGCGCGCCGGTGGCGAGCTTCCCGGCGGCCTGCTCGGGGTCGATGAAAAGGTCCTCGGGCGAGACGGTCATGGTCTTCCTCTCAGTGAAGTGGCGACGGGGTGTCGAGGGACAGGTCGAAGTGGGAGCGCAGGGTGGTGCCCTGGTAGCCGGCGCGCACCAGGCCGCGTTCCCGCAGGATCGGCACGGCGTGCTCGACGAAGGCCTCGATGCCGCCGGGGGCGATCGGCATCATCAGGTTGAAGCCGTCGGCCGCCTCGTTCTCGAACCAGTACTGGAGCTGGTCGGCCACCTGCTCTCCGCTGCCGATGAGCGCCCACATGCCCAGCGGGGCGAGGCCGCCGAGGCGACCGGCGAGCCGGCCGAGGGTGAGGCCCTCGTCGACGGCCATGGTGCGCAGCTCGACGAAGCCGGTGACCGAGCCGTTGAAGTCCTCCGGGGCGGGGAGCAGATGGAGTGGGACGGCGTCGTCGGGTGAGTAGCCGGACAGGTCGATGCCGAGCATGGCGCCGAGGGCGGTGAGGGCGCCGGGGTTGGTCACCAACCGGGACTCGATCTCCCGCACCAGCCGCCTGGCCTCGGCCTCGGTGGCCGCGACGTAGGGCACCACGCCGGGCAGGACCCTGATCGAGTGCGGGTCCCTGCCCAGCTCGGCGGCCCGCGTCTTGATGGAGCGGTAGACACCTCGCGTCTCGTCGATCGACATGGAGCGGGCGTAGACGGCGTCGGCGTGCGCGGCGGCCAGCTCGATCCCGGCGGGCGAGGCCCCGGCCTGCACGATCGGGGGACGTCCCTGCGGTGAGGGCGGCACGGTCAGCGGCCCGGCCACCGAGAAGTGCTCGCCGACGTGGCCGATCGGGGTGATGCCGCCGGGACGGATCATGGTGCCGGCCTCGCGGTCGGCCAGGATCGCGTCCGGCGCCCAGCTGCCCCACAGCCGCTCCAGCACCTGGACGAACTCCCGGGCGCGGGCGTAGCGGTCGGCGTGCGGGATGTGCCGCTCCCTGCCGTGGTTGCGGGCGACGTGGTCACCCGCGGAGGTGACGAGGTTGACCCCGGCCCTGCCCTTGCTGATCAGATCGAGGGAGGCGACCTGGCGGGCGACGGTGTACGGGTCGCTGTAGCTGGTGGAGACGGTGGGGATCAGGCCGATGTGGGTGGTGCGGGTGGCGATGGCCGACAGCAGGGTCAGCGGTTCGAAGGGGGTGTTGGCCAGGGCGTCGTTCGGGTCGCCGCGCAGCGCCGGGGTGTCGGCGATGAAAATCGAGTCGAACCCGCCGCGCTCGGCGGTCTGGCAGAGCCGCACGTAGTACTCGACGTCCAGGGCCTGGTCGGTCCGGCTGTCGGGGTGACGCCAGGCGGAGGTGTGGTGGCCGACGCCGCTGAGATTGAAGTTCAGCGACATCGTACGGCGGGGCGGGGTCACGTCCAGGTGCCTTTCTCGTTCAGTCCGAGGGCGGCGCGGCCGACGGCGTCGATCACGACGTCCTCGTTGGGCGGGTTGAACAGGGCGACGCGCAGGTCACGGAAGTGACGTCCCAGCGGGGAGGTGTTCCAGACGGAGGCTCCGCCGACCAGGCGGCAGGCGTGGTCGACGGCGTCCGAGGCGTGCTGGTGGACCAGGAGCTTGGTGGCGGTGGCCTGAACGACGTCGGCGGGTTCCGGGACACCATCGCACCGGTGCAGGGCGTCCTCCAGCAGCAGGCGCGCCTGGAGCAGGG
>NZ_JBEXUE010000053.1:0-32865 GCF_040614275.1 Streptosporangium sp. NPDC006013 | reverse complement strand
CCGGAGGATTCGCCACCGGGCCGGTGAAGGCCCGCTGCCCCGTGCCGGCGACGCCGGGAGCGCCGGAAGCACTGGGGGCCTGTCCCGTGCCGGAGACACCCGCCGCACCGGCGGGCACCCGGTGGCCGCCGGTGGGGGTGCGGCCCGCACCGGGCTCGTGGTGCTCGACCTTGAGCTTCCAGGCCAGCTGCGCGGCGCCGTAGGCGACCACGATCTTCGGGTCGTCGTAGGTCCGCACCCGGTCGCCGAAGCGCTCGCGTACCGCCTTCTGGACCAGCGGCATCCGGCTGGGGCCGCCGGTCATGAACACCGCGGCCAGTTCGCCGGGCTCGACCCCCGCACCGCGGATCGTCTCGTCCAGGATGTCGACCGTCCTGACGATCTCCTCGCCGATGAGATCCTCCAGGTCGGCCCTGGTGATGTGCACGTCCTCGTTGATGCCGACCACGTAGTGCGAGGAGGTGTCGAACTTCGACAGCGTCTCCTTGGCCTCCCTGGCCATCTTGAGCAGGTCCGCGGCGTAGCTGACGTAGCGGCGCTCGGGGTTGGTGGTCACCTGCTGCCACCAGTCGGCGTCGAGCCCCTCGATCTGGGCTCCGAGGAACGCGAAGACCTGTTCGTCGAACCCCTCGCCGCCGATCTCGTCGCTGCCGCCCGGCTCGCCGACGACCGCGAAGTCACCGCCGTCCACGGTGAGCACCGCGGCGTCGAACGTACCGCCGCCGAGGTCGTAGACGGCCAGCCGCGACCCGCCGTCCGCCCGCCCGGCGGAGGCGAAGTAGCGGGCCGAGGCGACGGGCTCGTCGATGAGCACGATCCGCACGCCGCTGACGACCTTCCTGGCCGCCGCCAGCAGCACCGCCTTACGGTCGGCGTCCCAGGCCACCGGGTGGGTCAGCGCGATGCAGTCGGGATCGGCGCCGTCGAAGCGCCGCCGTCCCTCGCTGACGAACAGCTCCAGCAGCGCCGCCATGGTGTCGGCCACGTCCACCGGGACACCGCCGAGCAGCATCCGGCCCCGGCCGACGTAGCGCTTGGGGTTACGCTCGACCCGCTCGGGGCTGATCGCGATGCCCCGCTGGGCGATCCTGCCCGCCACGAGCGTCCCCCGCTCGTCCAGCATGACGGCGGAGGGGATGCGCCGCTCTCCCTCGACCTCCAGGACGTCGAAGCGCCCTTCGGCCGCTATCACCCCGGCGGAGAAACTCGTCCCCAGATCGACACCGAGGCACCACTGCGCCATGTCCCACTCCTCGTAGATCCAGACCTCATCATGCCCCATCTCGCGACCACGGCCAGGGCGCGGGCGGGGGCGCCGGCCGATCCGGGAAGGGGAGCGGCGGCCACCGAGGTGGGCGTGGAGGGGCGGGACACATCCTCTCGCGTCCGCGGTCGCCATGGCGAACGGTCGGCGGTCGACATCGTCCCCGTACCGGAAGAAGGTGAGGGGCTCCCGGTGCCGAGGTGTGCTCACGCCACCTCGGCTTCGGGTGGCCGGCGGATCAGCCGGCGCCGGACTCGCCGTCGGGGTGGCTCTCCGGGCGGGCGGCCATGGCCGCCAGGACGCGCGCGAAGTCCGGCGGGGGCGCGACCACCAGCCGGGTCTGTCCGTCCTGGCTGACCAGGTCGGCCCTGATCAGGGAGAGGCGGCCACCGTGCCACCAGTAGACCTGCGGGCTGAGCGCCTCGGCACGCAGATCGAACTCCCGCTGGGCGAACAGCCGGAGCCGCTCGATCGCGCGGACCACGCCGATGCCCTCGACCGGATGGACGATCAGCGTCGCCGGGTCGGGCAGCGCGACGAGGACCCCGTCGGAGGGGACGGGCAGGTAGTCGCCCAGCCTGCGCAGGTGGGCGGCGGCGCCGGCGGTGGGTCCGGTCAGCCTGCGAACCGCCACGCCACCGAGGTCGCCCTCCGTGACCGAGAGCCGCTCGTCCTGGCGGGCGTTCTCCAGGGCCACATCGAGCGCCTGGGCGGCGGTGATCGGCCAGCAGCCGACCTCCTCGGGGCGGACCGGGCGACCGGCGGGGCCGTAGCCGATGGTGAGCACCTCGACCAGGTCGGCGGTGAGGTGACGACCGACCACGCGGGCCGAGTCGAGGTCGTCGTCGAGCTGGATGCGGGTCCGCAGCATCGGGCGCACCTGCTCCAGGTCGCAGGCGTCGAGCGGCTCGTCCGCCGTGGCCAGGACGTGGGCCAGGTGCTCGGAGACGAGCACCGGCCAGTCCTCGCGGGAGCGCCTCAGCGCCTCGGCGCGCAGCCCCGCCAGTCGCACCACGACCCGGCGCGGGCCGGTGAGCGTCAGGACGGCGCCGCCGGGGTCGAAGGCGCAGGCATAACCGAGACTGTCCGCGACCAGGGCGAGCAAGGAGTCGAGATCGACCTCTTCGATCGGGCGCGGTAGCGCCTCGGTTCGCCGGTCACGGTGCCGCCGGAACAGTCTCACGCGTGCGCCCCCTCTGCCGGTTTCCTCCTAGGTTCGCACCTAGAGTGCCTTGTCGACGCCCCCTGTTGAGTAGGTCAGAGAGCACGATTTTGCATCAATAGCACCAAGTGCCCCAAGCAATACTGAAAATTGTGGCGCTCCATGCCCTACCGGAAGCCCCGCGATGACGGGTACCCCGAGCGGCGCGAGCAACTCCTCCAGCACCGGGTAGGGGTCACCGCAGTCGACCCAGGAGCCCAGGACGAACCCGGCCGCTCCGTCGAGCGCCCCCGCCTGCAGCAGCTGGGTGAGCATCCTGTCGACCCGGTACGGCGCCTCGTCGACGTCCTCGAGCAGGACGATCCGCCCCCGGGCCGACAGCGCGTACGGCGTGCCGCAGAGTGCGGCCAGCAGGCTGAGGTTACCGCCGGTGACCGGTGCCGTGACCGCACCGGGAACGATCACCCGGTCACCGGTGATCGGCGGCGGCGTCCCGGCGAGGGCGGCCGTGAAGTTCTCGAAGGTGCGCGGCTCGGGCCCTTCCGGGTCGCTGATCGTGGAACAGGCCGGCATCGGCCCGAACCAGGAGGCGACGCCCAGCTCCACGGCGAACGCGCTGTGCAGCGCGGTGACGTCGCTGGAGCCGACGAGCGCCTTGGGGTCGGCGGCCCGCATCGCCTCCCAGTCCAGCAGGCCGAGGAGCCGGGTGGCACCGTAGCCGCCGCGGGCGCAGAACACCGCGCTCAGCGCGGGGTCGCACCAGGCGTCCTGCAGGTCGCGGGCGCGATCGGCGTCGGAGCCCGCCAGGTAGCGGTCCCTGTCGAGGACGTGGGCCCCGATGACGACCTTCAGGCCGAGCCCCTCCAGGACGCGGACACCACGCGCCAGCCTTCCGAAATCGGGAGGTCCCGACGGGGCGACCACCGCCACGGTGTCACCCGGGCATGGCGAGGGCGGGACCGGTATGCCGGCCGGTTCGTTCACTCCCCAAACGGTGCCACACTGGGCTTTCATATGCGACCTCCGCCTCACATCCTGGTGGTCAACGGCATCAAGGTCCGTCACCCGGTGTTCGTGCTCGCCGCCCCGCACTCTGGCGCGGACCTGCTGGCCCGTGCCCTGAAACGCTCCCCCGGATTCCACGTCACCATGGGACGTGCGGCGGTGGCGCACGTCGTCTACGCCTTCGCCCGGCGCCCCTCGATCGCGGGGCGGGGCATGGGCGCGACCCGCGTGCTCCGCGACGCCATGGCCGAGTCCTGGCAGATCGTCCCCGGCGCCTGCGAGGAGTGCCCGGCCCCGTGCCGGGAAGCGGGCGGCGTGACCGGAGCGGGCCCCTGCGTGGCCTCGGGTTCGGTGGCCCGCTTCGGCGACGCCAGCCCCGACCTGCTCTACAGCGCCTCGGTGCTGTTGCAGGCCTTTCCGGACGCCCGTTTCGTCCAGTTGATCAGGGACGGCCGGGACGTGGCCGCCGACATGCTGGCCGACCCCGCCTCCCTGACCTGGTTCAAGCCGGCCATGCTGAGCGACGAGACGGAGTTCCCCAACCCCTTCCTCGGTGTCAGCTCCGGCGAGCACCGCGAACGCTGGAAGGCGATGCCCACGGCGGGAAAGTGCGCGCTGCGCTGGCGCAGCGCGGTCCGGCTCGCGGCCTCGCTCCACCAGGAGCTGCCCCGCGAGCAGTTGCTGACCCTGCGCTACGAGGACCTGGTCTCCTCCCCTGCCGAGGCCATCGGCGAGCTCTCCCGCTTTCTGGACACGCGGGTCCCCAAGATCGCCCTGCTGGGCCGGAACATGCCGAAGGTCGGCGTCTGGCGCACCCGCCTGCGCGGCCAGGACGCCGAACTGGTGGCCAAGGTCGCCCGCGAGGAGCTCACCCGCCTGGGCTACGTCCCCTCATCCTGACGCCGGCCCGCGTTCCCCTCCGTCAACCGGTCACCAGTTGGCGACCACGAACATCGCACCTGGACGGATGTCCCCGGGCGGGGCCGGCCGCCGGGCGGGAGCGCTCGGCAGCGCGTCCAGGATCGCCTCCCAGGTGCCGTCCCGGCACCAGCGGCGATGCCGGTTGTAGACCGTCTTCCACTTGCCGTAGGCCTCGGGCAGCTTCCGCCAGGGGCAGCCGGTCCTGGTCCGGAAGAACACTCCGTCGATGATCGTGCGGTGATCGGCCCACCGGTTCCCCTGCCTGGCGTGAGCGGGCAGTAACGGCGCCAGCCGTGTCCACTCGTCGTCGGTCAGGTCATCACGTCTAAGCCGGTCTTCCACGCCCCCATGATCTACACCATCCGCGCTGGAAGAGCCACTCGAACGCGCGCCACCGGCACCGCGGACGCGGTCAGGACGCCTGACTGAACTGAGTCCGGTAGAGCTCGGCGTAGACCGCCCCCCTGCTCAGCAGTTCCTCGTGCCGGCCCCGCTCGACGATGCGGCCGTCCTGGACCACCAGGATCTGGTCGGCCTCGCGGATCGTGGACAGCCTGTGGGCGATGACCAGCGAGGTGCGCCCGGCCAGCGCGACCTTCAGCGCCTGCTGGACGGCGGCCTCGGACTCGGAGTCCAGATGCGCGGTGGCCTCGTCGAGGACGACCACCCGGGGCGCCTTGAGCAGCAACCTCGCCAGGGCCAGCCGCTGCTTCTCGCCACCGGACAGCCGGTGCCCCCGGTCGCCCACCACGGTCTCCAGCCCCTCGGGCAGGTCCAGCACCAACTCGGCGATCTGGGCGGCCCGCAGCGCCTCCCAGATCTCCTCCTCACTCGCCTCGGGCCTGGCGTAGCGGAGGTTGGCCCCGATGGTGTCGTGGAACAGGTGGGCGTCCTGCATGACGACCCCCACGCTGTCGCGCAGCGAGGCCAGGGTGGCGTCGCGCACGTCCAGGCCGTTGATCCGTACCGCGCCCTCGCTGACGTCGTAGAGGCGCGAGACCAGGCCCGTGATGGTGGTCTTCCCCGCTCCCGAGGGGCCGACCAGGGCGACCATCTGGCCGGGGCGGGCGGTGAAGGTGACGCCGCGCAGCACCTCGTGGCCCGGCCCGGTGTCGGGGCGGGCCACCGCCTCCAGCGAGGCCAGCGACACCTCCGAGGCCGTGGGGTACCTGAACCGGACGTCGTCGAACTCCACGGAGACCGGCCCCTCGGGAAGGGGCTCGGCGTCGGGCCGCTCGGCGACCATGGGCCGCAGGTCGAGCACCTCGAAGACCCTGTCGAAGCTGACCAGCGCGGTCATCACGTCCACGTGCACGTTCGACAGGCTCGTCAGCGGGCCGTACAGGCGCATCAGGAGGGCGGCGAGGGCCACCAGGGTGCCGAGCTCGAAGACGCCGGAGACGGCCAGCAGGCCGCCCAGGCCGTACACCAGGGCGGTGGCCAGCGCCGCCACCAGGCCGAGCGCGACCCGGAAGACCGTCCCGTACATGCCCACGGTGACGCCGACGTCGCGCACCCGCCCCGCCTTGCCGCCGAAGGTGGCCGCCTCGTCGGCCGGGCGGCCGTACAGCTTGGCGACCATCGCGCCGGCGACGTTGAACCGCTCGGTCATCATGGAGCTCATCTCGGCGTCGAGCTCCATCTGCTCACGGGTGAGCCCGGACATCTTCCTGCCGACCCACTTGGCGGGGAGGACGAAGATCGGCAGCAGCACGAGGGCGACGAGGGTGATCTGCCACGAGAGCACCAGCATGGCGCCCAGAACCAGCACCAGCATGACCACGTTGGCCACGACCGACGACAGCGTGCTGGTCAGGGCACGCTGGGCTCCGATGACGTCGGTGTTGAGCCGGGAGACCAGGGCGCCGGTCTGGGTGCGGGTGAAGAAGGCCACGGGCATGCGCTGGACGTGGTCGAAGACCTCGGTGCGCAGGTTGTAGATGAGACCCTCGCCGATCCGCGCGGAGAACCAGCGCTGGGCCAGGGTGAGCACCGCGTCCGCGACCGCCAGGCCCGCGATGACCAGCGCGAGGGCGATCACCACCCCCTGGCGCCCGGCGACGATGCCGTCGTCGATGATCGCCTTCATCAGCAGCGGGTTGGCGATCACGATGACCGAGCCGACCACGACCAGCGCGAGGAAGGCGGCGATATGCCGCGAGAAGGGCCTGGCGTAGCGGGCGATGCGCCGGACCGTGCCCGGCGTCAGACGCTCCTTGGTCACCGAACTGTCCCGCCGGAGCGAACGCATCATCTGGGGGCCGAAGCCCCCACCCATCATCGCCATCTGGCCTCCTCTCCCGATGCGAGCACCGGGAGAGGCGCGCTCATTCCCCCGTCAGCTTGAGGCGAACACCGGTGGCTCGCCCAGGAGAAGGGCGGCTTCTCGCCTCCCCTGCCGAGACGGGCCCCGGCCGTTTCGCAGCCGGGAGCCGTGGCGGGGAGGCGATTCACCTGCCCGGCGGTCTCCTCGCCGAACATGACGGACCGTTTGAAAGCTCGATGACCTACCCGAAAACCGCCTTGATGCGTGCCTCCTGTTCGCGCGCCTCGGCCGCGGCCTGCTCCTCCAGCGTGCGCCCCGAAGCACCCTGGAGCAGCCGCTTGGTCGCCGTCGCGGCGTCGCGGTTGGTCGCCAGCAGCGCGGCGGTCAGGTCGCGCACGGCCTCCGTCAACTCCCCCGGTGCGACGACCAGTTCGGCCAGGCCGATCCTGGCCGCCTCCTGCGCCCCCACGACGCGGGCGGTCAGGCAGATCTCGATGGCCCGGGACAGGCCCACCAGATCGACCAGCGGCTTGGTGCCGGTCAGGTCGGGAACCAGCCCGAGGGCCGGCTCCTTCATGCACAGTTTGGCGTCGTCCGCCAGGACCCGCAGGTCGCAGGCGAGCGCCAGCTGAAACCCCGCACCGACCGCGTGGCCCTGCACGGCCGCCACGGAGACGATGTCGGGACGTCTCAGCCAGAGGAAACCCCGCTGGGCCGCCGCCACCCGGTCGACGAAAGCCGTCTCGTCGAGTGTCGCCAGGGACGTGAACGCCCCCTGCCCTGGCACCCCCTCCGGGGTGAACATCCTCAGATCGATCCCCGCCGAGAAGGACGGCCCCTCACCTCTGATCACGACGACCCTCACCTGCTGCGGCAGGTTGTCACCGATATGAGCCAGAGCCGACCAGGTAGCGAACGTCTGAGCGTTCCGCTTGTCCGGACGGTCCAGCGTGATCGTCGCGATCTCGCCGTCCACCTCGTAGCGCAGACCGACCTCCTTCAGAGAGATCTCCTCCGCACTCCCCCCGAACGCCACTTCCACCATCGCCCGTTCTCCCACCTTCCGTTTCCGCCTCGCCCGAGCCTATCGACTCTCCAGAATGAGGTTCTATAGGCTCGGGCGGGAACGGCTTCGGCGTGTGGGGGACGAGCGGCTGCGGTCGCGCGTTCCGAGGCGGAGTCAGCGCTTGGACTTGCCCCGGGTGGCGCCACCACGCCCGCGCAGAGTCACACCGGACTCGCTCAGGATGCGGTGGATGAACCCGTACGACCTGCCGGTCGAAGCGGCCAGAGCGCGGATGCTTTCACCCGCGCTGTAGCGCTTCTTGAGATCGGAGGCCAGTTTTTCACGGTCGGCCCCGGTAACCCGGGTGCCCTTCTTGAGAGTCTCGGCCACGAGTACCTCCTGTAGTGCCAGACTTCCGCAGCGTTACACACGCCATGATCAGTCATTTCAGCGAGATCGGCTACCTACTCCACGGGAAAAGATCCGTACCCGCTCAAATTAAGATCAGGCAAGTGCCACAAGATCGGAAAATTCGTCGCTCCATGCGTCTTCAACTCCGTCAGGTAGCAAGATCACCCTATCGGGTCGTAGAGCCTCTACAGCACCCTCATCATGCGTGACGAGCACAATCGCCCCAGAATAGGACTTTAGCGCCGAAAGAACCTGTTCCCGACTGGCCGGATCGAGGTTGTTCGTGGGCTCGTCGAGGAGGAGGACATTGGCCGCCGACAGCACCAGCGTGGCCAGCGCCAGCCGCGTCTTCTCCCCGCCCGACAGCACCCCCGCGGGCTTGTCCACGTCGTCGCCGGTGAACAGGAACGAGCCCAGAACCTTGCGCAACTCCACGTCGGGGAGCTCTCCCCCGGCCGAGCGCATGTTCTCCAGCACGCTACGGCCGGGGTCGATCGTCTCGTGCTCCTGCGCGTAGTAGCCCAGCTTGAGCCCGTGGCCGGCCTTGACCGCCCCGGTGTCGGGCTCCTCGACGCCCCCCAGAATGCGCAGCAGGGTGGTCTTCCCCGCACCGTTCAGCCCCAGGATCACGACCCTGCTGCCCCTGTCCACTGCGGCGTCGACGTCCGTGAAGACCTCCAGGGAGCCGTACGACTTCGACAGCCCCTCCGCCATGATCGGGGTGCGCCCGCACGGAGCCGGCTGGGGGAAGCGCAGCTTGGCGACCTTGTCGCCGCGCCGCTCCACCTCCAGGCCGGAGAGCAGGCGCTCGGCACGGCGCTGCATGTCCTGCGCGGCCTTGGCCTTGGTGGCCTTGGCACGCATCTTGTCGGCCTGCGACATCAGGGCGGAGGCCTGCTTCTCGGCGTTGGCGCGCTCGCGCCTCCGGCGCTTCTCGTCGGTCTCCCGCTGGGCCAGATAGGCCTTCCAGCCGACGTTGTAGGTGTCGATCACCGCACGGTTGGCGTCGAGGTGCAGGACGCGGTTTACCGTCGCTTCAAGAAGCCCCACGTCGTGGCTAATAATGATCAAGCCGCCCTGGTGAGATCGTAAAAAATCACGAAGCCACCCGATTGAGTCAGCATCTAGGTGGTTTGTCGGCTCGTCAAGAAGGAGAGTCTCTGCCCCGCTGAAGAGAATTCGAGCCAGCTCCACCCGCCTGCGTTGCCCGCCGGAGAGCGTCTCCAGCGGCTGGCCGAGCACCCGGTCCGGCAGCCCCAGGCTGGAGGCGATGGAGGCGGCCTCCGACTCGGCGGCGTACCCGCCCAGCACGTGCAGCCGGTCCTCCAGGCGCCCGTAGGCGCGCACGGCGCGATCTCTGGTGCGATCGTCCGCCGAGGACATGCCCAGCTCGGCCTCGCGCAGCTCACGCAGCACCTCGTCGAGCCCGCGAGCCGACAGGATACGGTCGCGGGCGAGCACGTGCAGGTCACCGGTGCGCGGGTCCTGCGGCAGGTAGCCCACCTCCCCGCTGATGGAGACCGTGCCCGAGGCCGCCGCCCCCTCTCCCGCGAGCACCCGGGTCAGCGTGGTCTTCCCGGCCCCGTTGCGGCCGACGAGCCCGATCTTGTCACCGGGGTTCACCCGGAACGACGCGCCCTCGATGAGCAGGCGGGCCCCGGCCCGCAGTTCGATGTCAGAAGCTACGATCATGGTTGGAGAACACTCCCAGCAGGAAATACACAGGCTCACTTCACTGTGGCCGAACCCGCCGCGCCCTGTGTCTCCCGGCTCTCGGCTCGGCCGTCTCGCCTTCATCGGGACGACGGTCAATCGGGAGTGCGCATACCGATCAGTGTACGGCGCGGCAAGGGCCCGGCTCTCCTCGATTAGGTGGGATCGCTCACCCTGATGCGGACCGCGCGGAACTGGGCGGGGGTGTCCCGCAGGACCACCAGCCTCGGATCGGGAACCGTCAGGAAGGGCTCGGCCTCCAGCGCGAAGACCGGGGCGAGCCTGCGGTCCGAGCGCAATGCGTCGACCGCGCGCCGGTCTCCACCGAGCACGACCGCCTCCAGCTCGTCCACCCGCGGCCCCAGGACGCGCAGCGCCACCTCGGCGGCCGCCTCGTGCGCCTGGTCCACCTGCTTCTCCCTGCGCCGGGCGAAGCGCCGCTGTGACCAGCCGCCCGCCGCGCTGCGCCCGTGCACCGGCCGCGAGCCGACCTTGGAGGAGAGCAGTTCCTCTCCCTGGAAGATCCCCGCCGCGTGTCCCCCCAGCCGCACCAGCAGCACCCCGACCCTGCGCTCGGTGCGCACGTGGGTGACCAGACGCGCCAGCGGACCGCCCCCGGCCTGGACGAGCGGCGGAAACGGCACCTGGCACTCGGCGACCGCGCCGTCCGCGCCGTCGAGGCGTACGGCGGAGGCCGAGGCCGTCACCCGCGGCGGCCCGTGCCTGTCGACGAAACCGTCGATCCAGCGGTTCAGGCGATCGGGCGCCACCGAGACCCAGCGGCCTCCCCCCTTGGCCGGTCGCGACGTCATGAAACGCGACACTACCGGCTGACCTCGCGGAACACACGATCACGCTGGACAAATCCAACGAATAGCGAAATATCAGTGAACATCCCTGCACGTTGCTTCTATGGCGCCAAAGGAGCCTCCATCCTTTTGAACGTGACGACCAGAGCGCACGTCAACCCGCAGGACCCCACAGCGGCCCCCGCGGGCCTCACGCCTGTCGTCGACCTCGACACCGGAGGCGTCATCGCGCTCCAGGCGGGAGGTGCGGGCCGGGGGAACATCTCCACCACGATCCAGACCGTGCACGACGCCGCCGCCGGCGAGACCCTGCTGCCGCTGGTGCTGACCCTGCCGACGGCCGCGGTGATCGGCGGCACGGCCGCGCTCGCACCGCTCCACGAGGCCCTCCGCGCGTCCGGGCGGCGTCCCCGCGAGGTGATCCTCACCGTGCGGGGTGACTTCGCCCAGTTCGAACGCCGCTCCCTGATCGTCGGCCTGGACGGCCTGCGCGCCATCGGCTACCTCATCGCGGTGGGCGACCTGGGCACCGGGCACATCCCGCTGGACCTTCTCGCCGATGCGGCGCCGTACCTGGCGGTGATCTCCCCGGACCTGATCGCCCAGGTGCCCCGCGACCCGCGCCGCACCGCCATCGGCGAGGGTCTGGCCCGGCTCGCCCGGGAAGCGGGCGCGCACGTGCTGGCCCCCGGCGTGCGCGACGAGGCACAGCTCTCCGCGCTCCGCGGCTGGGGGGTCCGGCTCGCGCAGGGCCCGCTGCTGGCCCCCGGCCCGTCCGGCCGGGTGCACGTACCACTCCCGGTCGTCGAACAGGAGCCGTCCCGCTTCACGCTCGGCCCACGCGTCCAGGAGTTCCTGCTGCCCGCGGTGACCCTCCCCTACGGGGCCACCGCCGAAGCCGCGATCGACGCCTTCGGCAGTGAGCCGTCCATCACCAGCGTGGTCCTCGTCGACGAGTACCAGCGCCCCAAGGGCAGCCTCGACCGCAGCCGTTTCCTGCTGTCGATCTCCGGCCGGTTCGGCCACGCCCTGCACGGCAAAAAACCCGCCGGACGGCTGGCCGACCCCGCCCGCGCGGTCCCCAGGACGACCACCGCCATCGCGGCCATGCAGGTCGCGGGCCGCGACGCCGAGCGCGTCTACGACGACCTGGTGGTCACCGACGAGGTCGGCCGCTGCATGGGCATCGTGCGGGTCTCCGACCTGATCCGCCAGGTCGCGTCCATGCGGCACTGAGGCACGGACACCCGAGGCCGGAGGGTCTTCGCACCGGCGCCATCGCCTTTACGATGTAGATTCATAACGGCGGCCACCGGCTCCGCGACGGCAGGCCACAGGATCATCGCCGCCCCCGGAACGGGCAGACCGGGTGGCGAACCCCATCACTATGCTTCGGTGACGTATGGTACGAGTTAGGTTCACCTAACTTTGACTCCCCCGGAGTGGCATATGGCAGACGAGAAAGCCGCACGCAAGGTGACAAGCGGCCGGGTCCAGCGGGTCGAGCGGCTCACCCCGCACATGATCCGGGTGGTGCTCGGCGGCCCGGAGCTCGCCGGTTTCCGCGCGGACGAGTACACGGACCACTACGTGAAGCTGCTGTTCGCCCCGGCGGGGGTGAGCTACCCGCAGCCGTTCGACCTGGAGGCGATCCGCCGCGACCTGCCCCGCGAGCAGTGGCCCACCACCCGCACCTACACCGTCCGCC
This sequence comes from Streptosporangium sp. NPDC006013, assembly GCF_040614275.1. Classification (NCBI taxonomy): domain Bacteria; kingdom Bacillati; phylum Actinomycetota; class Actinomycetes; order Streptosporangiales; family Streptosporangiaceae; genus Streptosporangium; species Streptosporangium sp. NPDC006013. Next base: position 20,600 of record NZ_JBEXUE010000053.1, on the reverse strand, counting down.
GCTGGGACGCCGACGCGGGCGAGCTGACGATCGACTTCGTCCACCACGGCGACAGCGGCCTCGCCGGGCCGTGGGCCGACCGGGTCCAGCCGGGTGAGGAGATCTGTTTCTTCGGCCCGGGCGGGGCCTACGCCCCCGACCCGGAGGCCGGCTGGCACCTGTTCGCGGGGGACGAGAGCGCGCTGCCGGCCATCGCCGCCTCCCTGGAACGCCTCCCCGCCGGGGCGCGGGCCTGGGCCTTCATCGAGGTCGAGGACGCCGGGGAGGAGCAGCGACTCGACTCACCGGGCGACGTGAAGATCGTCTGGCTGCACCGCATGGGTGGCCCGTTCGGTGAGCGGCTCGTCCAAGCGGTCCGCGAGCTGGACTTCCCCGACGACGCCGTGCACGCCTTCGTCCACGGCGAGGCGGGCTTCGTCCGCGAGCTCAGACGCCACCTGCGCGCCGAGCGCGGCATCCCGCTGTCTCAGCTGTCCATCTCGGGCTACTGGCGCCTGGGCCGCGACGACGAGGCCTGGCGCTCCACCAAGCGCGAGTGGAACGAGCAGATCGAGGCCGAGGAGGCCGCGGCGCTCTCCTCGTGAACCCGGCTCAGAGCCAGCCCTGGGTGCGGGCGCGCTCGACGGCCTCGATGCGGTTGCGGGCGTGCGTCTTACGGATGGCCGAGGAGAGGTAGTTGCGGACCGTACCCTCCGACAGGTGCAGGCGCGCGGCGATGTCGGCGATGCTGGTACCACCCGAGGCGGCGACCAGGACGTCACGCTCGCGGGGCGACAACGGGTTGGGGCCGGCACTGAGCGCGGCGGCGGCCAAGCCCGGGTCGATGACGCGCTCGCCGCCGCGGACCCGCCGGACGGCTGCGGCCAGTTCCCTGGCCGGGCTGTCCTTGACCAGGAAGGCCATCGCGCCCACCTCCATCGCCCTACGCAGATAGCCGGGGCGGCCGAAGGTGGTCAGGATCATGATCCGGCAGCCGGGCAGCGCCTCGCGGATCCGCGAGGCGGCGGTGATGCCGTCGTCGCCGGGCATCTCGACGTCGAGCAGCGCGACGTCCGGCCTGGTCCGCAGGGCCACGGCGAGCGCCTCCCCGGCGTCGGCGGCCTCTCCCACCACCTCGATGTCGGGCTCCAGGCCGAGGAGCGAGGCCAGGGCGCCCCGCACCATCGCCTGGTCCTCCACCAGCAGCACCCGGATCATCGAACCCCTCTCGTCGTCGGCGGGCGAAGGGTCCCGGCATGCGGCACCGTGACCCTGAGCGCGAAGCCGGCCGGCCGCGGCCCGGCGGACACCGTGCCGCCGGCCGCCCGCACCCGCTCGGTGAGCCCGGTCAGCCCGCTGCCCGGCCCGTACGAGGCCGCTCCGCACCCGTCGTCCACGATCTTCAGGGCCGCGACCTCCTCGTCCATGGTCACCTCGATCTCGCACCGGGTCGCCCGCGCGTGCCGGATCACGTTGGTGACGCCCTCCCGCACCGCCCAGCCCAGCAGTTCGTCCAGCGCGTCCGGCAGCGGGGTGCCCGCGAGCCGGATCGTCAGCCTCGTCCCGGCGGCCTCCAGAGCGGCGCGGGCACCGTCCAGCTCGCCGGAGAGGCCACGCTGGCGGTAGCCGGTGACGGCGTCGCGCACCTCGACCAGCGCCTGCCTGGCCACCGACTCGATGTCGCGGATCTCCGCCACGGTCCGTTCCGAGCCGCTCTCCGCCAGCCGCCCGGCCAGCTCGCTCTTCAGCACGATCAGTGACAGGCTGTGGCCGAGCAGGTCGTGCAGGTCCCTGGCGATGCGCAGCCGCTCCTCGCTCGCGGCCAGCCGCGCCACCTCCTCCTGTGCCTGGCGGAGCCTCGCCACCAGCATCCGGGTGTTGCGCACCCCCATGAACAGGACGCCGAGCGTGATGACCTGGAAGACGAGCACCAGGGTGGTACCGGGGTCGTGCTCCTTCAGCAGGCCGATCAGCGCGACGGCGAGGCCCATCGCGAGGACGCCGGCCACCGAGAGCCGGGGACGCAGCGCCATGCCGTAGATCACGGCCAGGTAGATCGGCAGGGTCAGCCAGCCGCCGCCGAAGGCCGCCGCCAGGCCGACCCCCAGGAGCGTGGTCATCCCCAGCAGCCAGTACGTCAGGCGGGTCGGGTCGCCGAAGTTCCTCGGGCTCAGCACCGTGGCGATGTAGAGGGCGACGAAGGCGGCCAGGCCGGCGCCTCCCCAGACGGCCCTGTCCCCGGACACCTCGCCGGTGACGATCTCCAGGACCGGGAAGCACAGGTAGACCAGGCCGATGGAGATCCCCGACAGACGCCGGAGGCGGGACGGGCGCTCGCCCGTCCCGCCGAAGGTGAGCGCGGAGACGCGCATCATGCGCGCGCGAGTGCCCTGCGGTAGGCGAACACCGCGGCGGTGCCGAGCAGCGCGGCCCAGGCCACGACGGTCAGCACGGCGGACGTCGGCACCGCGCCGCCGGCGACGAGGTGCTGGCCGATGTCGGCGTAGGAGAAGGAGGGCATCGCGTGCACGACGCTCTTCATGGCCTCGGGCATGATCTCCACAGGGAACCACAGCCCGCCCAGGATCGCCAGCCCGAACGTGCTGATCATCGCGGCCGACTGCGCGGCGTCCGCGGGCAGCAGCGAACCGAGGAGCAGGCCGAGCGCGGCGAACGGCACGGCGCCGATCCACAGGGCCGGGATCAGCGCGAGCCACTCCCCCACCGGCAACCGGACGCCCTGGGTGAGGACCGCGGCCAGGCAGACCAGCACCATGGACGGCAGCACCAGCAGCAGCGAGGCGATCAGCTTGGTGACGATGATCGCCCAGCCGGGCAGCGGGGTGACCTGGAGCTGGCGGAGCCAGCCGGACTGCCGCTCCTGCGCCCACGGCACGGCGGTGCTCATCAGGCAGGCCGCGATCGCCCCGTACGCGGCCATGGAGACCATGAGGACGACGGCGGCCTGTACCCCGCCGGAATCCGTCTGGGCGCCCCAGATGCCGGAGAAGATCAGGTAGAACACCACGGGGAAGCCCACCACGAAGATGATGTAGCGCTTGTTGCGCAGCATCCTCAGGACCTCGATTTTGACGTAGTTCGGCATCAGGACTCCCGGGTGAGGGCGAGGAAGGCGTCTTCGAGGTCGGCGCCGCTGATCCTGAGGTCGCGGATCTCCAGCGAGGTGCCCCGGTACAGGGCCGCCACGGTGGCGTCGGGGTCGGCGGTGCGCAGCGTGGCGACGCCCTGGGAGATCTCCGCGGCGGAGACGCCCGGCAGGCCGTCCAGCCCCGCGACCGGCTGCCCGCCCAGGGTGAAGCGGACGACATGGTCGCCGATCCCCGACTTGATCTGGGCGGCGGTGCCGTCGGCCACGACCCGGCCCCGGGTGATCACGATGACCCGGTCGGAGTTCTCGTCGGCCTCCTCCAGGTAGTGGGTGGCGAACAGGACCGTCCGGCCCTCGGCGGCGTAGTCGCGCATGCTCTTCCAGAACCGCAGCCGCGACTCCACGTCCATGGCCGCGGTGGGCTCGTCCAGCACCAGCAGTTTGGGCGCGCCCGCGATGGCCAGGGCGAACCTGACCCGCTGCGCCTGCCCGCCGGACAGCTTGTCGGCGCGCCGCCGCGCCAGTTCCGTGAGGTCGGCCACTCGCAGGATCTCGTCGAGACCGAGTGGCTCCGGGTAGAGCCGCCGGACGAAGTCGACCAGTTCCCTGACCGTGAGCTCACCGATGAGCTCACCGCTCTGCAGCATGGCCCCGATCTCGCCCCGGGCGACGGCCGCCTCTGGGGAGCCTCCCAGGATCTCGACACGGCCCCCGCTCGGGCGGATCAGGCCGAGCATCATGTTGATCGAGGTTGACTTGCCGGCCCCGTTGGGGCCGAGCAGGGCGACGGTCCGGCCCGCCTCGACGGCGAGGTTCAGGCCGTCGACGGCGAGCACGTTGCCGTAGCTCTTGCTCACGTCTGTGAGGGCGATGGCATCCATGCCCCAACGCTAGGAGCGCCCGGCGGGAATCCTCAGTGCCGCTTCTCCGGGTTTGGAGATGACATTTGTCAGATATGCGGACACCGCCGCGGGCCGGACCGGTGGCGCGGAGGGGCGCGGACGGCGGGTCAGATCCGGCAGGCGAAGATGGCGGTCACCAGGATGGCCTTGGCGCCGATCTCCCAGAGCTGGTCCATGACCTGCTGGTGCCCCTTGCGCGGGACCATGGCCCGGACCGCGACCCAGCCCTCCCGGTGCAGCGGAGAGACCGTGGGGCCCTCCATGCCGGGGGTGAGGGCGATGGCCTCCTCGATCCGCTCGGCCCGGATGTCGTAGTCCATCATCACGTAGTCACGTGCCATCAGCACGCCCTGCAGGCGGCGGACGAGCTGCTGCAGGCCCGGGGCCTCCACGGCGCCGGTCCGCTTGATCAGCACTCCCTCGGAGCGGGCGATCGGCTCGCCGAACACCTCCAGGCCGATGTTGCGCAGCGTGGTGCCGGTCTCCACCACGTCGGCCACGGCGTCGGCCACGCCCAGCCGGATGGCGGTCTCGACGGCACCGTCCAGCTTGATCACCCGGGCGTCGACGCCCTGTTCGGCCAGGTAGGACTCCAGCAGGCCCGCGTAGGAGGTGGCGACGCGCCTGCCCTTGAGGTCGGCGACGGAGGCGAAGTCCCCCGGATTCGCGGCGAAGCGGAAGGTGGAGCGGCCGAAGCCGAGCGGGATGATCTCCTCGACCTGCGCCCCGGAGTCGTGGAGCATGTCGCGGCCGGTGATCCCGGCGTCCAGGGTGCCCTCGCCGACGTAGACGGCGATGTCCTTGGGCCGCAGGAAGAACAGCTCGCAGGAGTTCTCCGGGTCGACGACCACGAGTTCCTTGCTGTCCTTGCGGGCGCGGTATCCGGCTTCCTTGAGTATCGTCTGGGCGGCCTCGGTGAGGGCGCCCTTGTTGGGTACGGCGAGACGGAGCATGACTGGGTTCCTTACGTGTGGACGGGATCTGCCTACGAGACCGGGAGCCGGGCGCACCGGCTCACAGATGCTTGTAGACCTCGTCCAGTCCGATCCCCCTGGCGATCATGAGGACCTGCACGTGGTAGAGGAGCTGGGAGATCTCCTCGGCCGCCCGCTCCTTCGACTCGTGCTCGGCCGCCATCCAGCTCTCGGCGGCCTCCTCCACGACCTTCTTGCCGATGGCATGGACTCCGGCGTCCAGCGCGGCCACGGTGCCCGAGCCCGCGGGCCGGGTGCGCGCCTTGTCGGACAGCTCGGCGTACAGCTCTTCGAAGGTCTTCATGATCTCTCTCGGCGTCGTCGGATGTGCGCGTCAAGCCTAACGGGCTCACCGACCCCGGCGTGTGCGGGTCCACCCTCGCCGGACGCGAACCGCCGGGTGATCTCCGGAGGTCACCACTCCATTTGACCGTCCGGTGACCGGGCCGCCCATGGAGGCGGCCCGGGGGACGTTCAGTCGTTGACGCAGCGGAGCACCGGGCGGGTGACGAGAGCGGCCGGATCGGGCGAGCCCGTCACGTGCAGGGTGACGCTCTCACCGGGAAGCAGGGTCAGCAGCATGTCGTCCACCCAGGACGCCGGATCGAGGCGATCGGGAAACAGGGCCAGCTCGCGCAGGAGGGTACGGGCAGTGACGGTGACATCCAGGCCGCCGACCGAAGGGACGACCTCGGTGTCGTAGGCCGCCACCGGGAAGGCGACCTCCGGGTCCTCGACGAAGAAGCGAAGCACCCGGTGCTCACCCAGCCCTACCGAGAGCAGCTCGGCACACGGGTCCCCGGGGACGGCCACCGAGTCCGGCAGCCCGACCCTGGCCACCGAACGGGGTGCCACCTCGACCGCGACCCTCTCCTTGGCCAGCACCTCCCCGCCCAGGCCGAGCCGCAGCAGCTCCAACTCACCCGACCACGGCTGCGGGCCGTCGTTGACCACGGCCACCACCCCGTCGCAGACGGTGAGCAGGCGGTCGGCGTAGACACGGCGCAGCGCGTACCACAGCGGCTTGCGCCGCCCGGCGCCGTCGACGGCCGACCAGGAGGTGACCGGCCAGCAGTCGTTGAGCTGCCAGACGATCGTGCCCGCGCAGTACGGCGCCAGCGCCCGGAAGCGCTCGATACCAAAAGCCACCGCGCGCGCCTGGTTGAGCTGGGTCAGATAGTGCCAGTCGTCGAAGGTCTGCGGCCGGGGCAGGTGCTCACCCAGGCCGCGCAGCAGCTTGGCGTTGCCCTCGTGCGCCTTTTGGTGGTGCAGCACGCCGGGCGAGGTGGAGGTGAGCGGATCGTCGCTGACCGCCCCGCGCAGCGTGGCGTGGACGGGCGGGCCCTGGAAGCCGAACTCGGCCACGAAGCGGGGGCGATAATCGCCGTAGCGGGTGTAGTCCTCACGGTTCCACACGTCCCAGATGTGCACGGTGCCGCGCGCGGGGTCGTTGGGCGGCAGATCGGGGTCACCGGAGTAGGGGCTGCCCGGCCAGTAGGGGCGGGTGGGATCCAGCTCGGCGACGATCGAGGGCAGCAGGTCGTAGTAGAAACCCGCCCCCCAGCTTTTCTCCCCCAACTCCTCGCGCCAGCCCCAGTCGGCGTGGCCCTCGATGTTCTCGTTGTTGCCGCACCACAGCACCAGCGAGGGGCGCCAGGACAGCCGGGTGACGTTCTGACGCGCCTCGGCCTCCACCTCGCTCGCCAACGGCTCCTCCTCGGGGTAGGCGGCGCAGGCGAACGGGAAGTCCTGCCAGATGAGCAGGCCCAGCTCATCGGCCAGGTCGTAGAAGTCCTCGCTTTCGTACAGGCCGCCGCCCCAGACCCGCAGCAGGTTGACGCCCGCCCCGACGGCCTGGCCGAAGCGCTCGGCCAGCCGCTCGCGGGTGACTCTGGCCGAAAAGCAGTCGTCGGGGATCCAGTTGACGCCGCGCACGAAGACCGGCACGTCGTTGACCACGATCGTGAACCCGTCGCCCGCCCGGTCCAGGCGCACGTCACGAAAACCGATCCGGCCCCTCCAGGTCTCCTCGCCGAGGCCTACCACCAGCTCGTAGCGGTGCTGTGCGCCGTAGCCGCGCGGCCACCACCGCCGCGGCTCCGGCACCCGCAGCTCCAGGACCGCCTCGCACTCGCCGGCGGCCAGCCGCACCTCGCGCTCGACACCCGCGACCGAGGCCCTCACGGTCACCGGGACGTCCGTGGCGCGCTCGAGCGTGACGTGCACCTCGACGCGGCCGTCCCCGCTCACCAGCGGCCGCACCGACGCCGGCCTGGCCCCGCTCCAGGAGTGCAGCCCGATCGGCCGCCAGATACCGGAGGTGACCACGGCCGGCCCCCAGTCCCAGCCGAAGTTACAGGCCATCTTGCGGATGAACTGATACGGCGCCGCATAGGCGCCGGGCCGCGCCCCCAGCTCGGCCCGGCGCGCCTCGGCGTAGGCCTGCGGGGAGGCGAACCGGATCCGCAGCGTGTTCTCGCCCTCGCGCAGCAGTTCCCGCACGGCGAAGCGGTAGGAGCGGTGCTGGTTGGCCGTGGCCGCGACCCGCACACCGTTGAGCTCGACCGTGGCGACCGTGTCCAGGCCCTCGCAGACCAGGTCGGTACGGTCGTGGGAATCGGCGCTCCAGGTGAAGACCGTCTCGTAGTCCCAGTCGGAGCGGCCTATCCAGGTCAGCCGCCTCTCGTTGTCGTCCAGGTACGGGTCCTCGATGAGCCCGGCGGCCAGCAGATCGGTGTGCACGCATCCCGGCACCGTGGCCGGGACGCGGGAGATCCCGCCCCCCGCCTGATGCAGGGTCCAGCCCTCGTGCAGTGCCCTAACCGTCGTCAACTCACGCTCCTTGTCAGTGTGGTGTCGCCCCGCCGGACGAGGTGCCCCGGTTCCTCCTCCACCAGCGTGGAGGGCCCTGCTGAGACGTCCTCGGCGGGGACGGCGGGATCGCCGCCGTCCCACCGGGCGGTGAGCCTCGGCACCGAGGACAGCAGCTTGGTCGTGTACGGGTGGAGGGGGTTGCCGAACACCGCGTCGGTGGGACCGGACTCCACCACCTGCCCCCGGTACAGGACCACGGCCCGCTCGCTGATGTAGTTGCCCAGCGACAGGTCGTGGGTGACGAACAGCACCCCGAGGCCGCGCGACTTCAGGTCGGCGAGCAGGTTGAGCACGTCGATCCTGGTGGAGGCGTCGAGCATGCTGGTGATCTCGTCGGCGACGAGGTACCTGAGGTCGAGCAGCAGCGCCCTGGCGATCAGCAGGCGCTGCAGCTGGCCACCGCTGAGCTGGTGCGGATATCGGCCCAGGACCTGCCCGGGGTCGAGGCCGACGTCCTTGAGCGACTTCTCGATCCTGCCCTCCCACTCGGAGGCCGCGACACCGGGGAAGTACTCGTCCTTGATCATCTTAAGTACCCGGTCGGCCTTGAAGACCGGGTTGTAGCAGCTGAACGGGTCCTGGAAGACGCCCTGCACGTGCCGGTAGTACGCCTTTCCCGGCCGCGCGGGGGCTCCGTCGAGGGTGATCCTGCCCCGCGTCGGGGTGAGCAGCCCGAGGACCGTCTTGCCGAGGGTCGTCTTGCCGCTGCCGCTCTCGCCGATGAGGGAGACCACCTCCCCTGGCGCGAGGTCGAGGCTCACGTCGTCGACGGCGGTGAGGGTCGCGGTGCCGAAGGCACCCACTCGGTAGGTCTTGGTGACCCCTTCGAGACTCAGCATTACGCCTTCCAACAAGCGACGTGGTGGCCGGGGGCGACCTCGATGAGCGGGGGGTCCTCGGCGCACCTGTCGAAGGCCAGTGGGCAGCGGTCCCTGAACCGGCAGCCCTGCGGCGGATCGAGCAGCGAGGGCGGCCGCCCGGGGATGCCGGAGAGCCTGCGCTCCGCGTGGCGGACCCCGACCTCGGGCAGCGAGGAGATCAGCATCCGGGTGTACGGGTGGCGCGGCTCGCTGACGATCACGCTCGCGGGTGCCTTCTCGGCCAGCCTCCCCGCGTACATGACCATGATCGTGTCGGCGATCTGGTAGGTCAGCGAGATGTCGTGGGTGACGAAGATCATGCTGCGCACGAAGCCCCGGTCCCGGAACTCCACCAGGGTCCTGGCCACGGCCTTCTGGGTGGACACGTCCAGCGCGGAGGTGATCTCGTCGGCGATGAGCAGGGAGGGGTCGAGCAGCGTGGAGATGACCATCACCATCCGCTGCTTCATCCCGCCGGACAGCTCGATCGGGTAGCGCCCCAGGATGTCGCGGGGCAGCTCCACCAGGTCCAGCCGGCGCTCCAGCTCGGCTGTGTCCACGCTCTCCCCCCGGGAGGCGAGCAGCTCGGTGATCATCCTGCCGATCCTGCGGGTGGGGTTCATCGCGCTCATGGAGTACTGCGGGATGAGCGACACCCGCTTGAAGCGGAAGGGGTTCATCCGCCGGTCGTCGCCGATGGGCAGTTCCTCGCCGTCCAGCGAGACGGTGCCCCCGGCCAGCCGCATCCGGCCGTCCATCCTGATCAGGCTCTTGCCGAGGGTGGTCTTGCCGCAGCCGGACTCGCCGGCCAGGCCGAGGATCTCGCCGTCGCCGACGCCGAAGCTGACGCCGTCCAGCGCCTTCACCTCGCCGCGCAGAGTCCTGTAGTGGACCCTGAGGTCGTCCACACGCAGAGTCATCTACAGCTCCCGCAGTTTCGGGTTGAAGACCTCGTCCAGGCCGACGTTCATCACGTACAGGGCGCCGACGATGGCGGTGATCCCGGCTCCCGGCGGGATGAACCACCACCACATGCCCAGGTGCAGGGCGCTCCAGCGGGCCGCGTTGTTGAGCATCAGGCCGAGCGAGACACCCTCGCTGGGGCCAAGCCCGATGAAGTCCAGCGAGGCGGCGATCAGGATGGACCCGCCGAACAGCAGGATGAAGGTCATGAAGAGGTACGAGCTCATGTTGGGCGCGATCTCCCTGGCGATGATCTTCCAGGTGCGCACGCCGCTGAGCTTGGCCAGGTCCACGAAGTCGCGCGAGCGCAGCGAGAACGTCTGGGCCCTGATGGCCCTGGCCGCCCACGGCCAGGAGGTGAGCCCGATGAAGAGCGCCTGCACGCCGACGCTGCGGACCCCGAGGTAGGCGTTGACGATCAGCAGCACCGCCAGCGCGGGCAGGACCAGGACGATGTTGGTGAGCATGTTCAGCACCTCGTCGACCAGGCCGCCCCGGTATCCGGCGGTGAAGCCGATCGCCATCCCGATGATCGCGGCCAGCCCGCCGCCGAGCAGCCCCACGATGAAGGTGACGCGCAGGCCGTAGACGAACTGGGCGAAGATGTCCTGACCGAACATGGTGGTGCCGAACCAGCGCTCGGCCGAGGGCGGCGAGGCCGGGGTGGCGACGTAGGCGTTCGGGTCGCCCCCCGCGATCAGCGGGGCGGCGGCGGCCAGGACGAGCAGCGGGACCAGCACGACCAGTCCGGCCAGCAGCTTCCCGTTGCGCAGCGCGAAGTACAGACCCTCGTTGCGCCTGGTGGGCACGGCCGTCATGACGCCCCGCCTCCTTCGGCCGCGGGCCGGTTCGCGGAGATGCCGGTCATGCCGCCTCCCCTCCTATCCCGGTCCTGGTACGCGGGTCGACCAGGACGTAGACGATGTCGATGATGAAGTTGGCGACCAGCACGCCCACCACGATGAACAGGAAGGTCCCCTGCAGCAGGAAGAAGTCCTGGTTCTGGATCGCCTGGAGGATCAGGTGGCCGAGCCCCGGATAGGAGAAGACGATCTCGGTGACCAGGGCTCCGGCCACGAGCACGCCGAGTTGCAGGGCCAGGCCGGTGATCTGCGGCAGCACCGCGTTCCTGAAGGCGTAGCGCCGGATGAGCCGCTGGGAGGCCCCCAGCGAGGACAGATAGGTGGAGTAGTCGGCCTCCAGCTCATAGATGATCATGTTGCGCATGCCGATCGCCCAGCCTCCGAACGCGACGAGGAAGAGCGAGACGAACGGCAGGAACCAGTGCAGCGCCAGGTTGCCGACGAACTCCCACGACCAGTTGGGCCGCATGGCGAAGCTGTAGCCGCCGGAGACGGGGAAGATCCCCGCCACGATGCCCAGCCCCCAGGCCAGCAGGATCGCCAGCCACATGTAGGGCGTCGCGGTGAGCACGTACCCGATCGGCAGCGCGGTGTTGTCCAGCCACCTGCGCCTGGCGGCGAAGGCGCCGAACCTGTTGCCCGCCCACCAGCTGAGCAGGATGGACGGGATGAGCAGTGCCAGCGTGTACGGCACCGCCCGGATGATGACGTCGGTCACCGGGGTGGGGAACAGCCAGATGCTGGTCCCCAGGTCACCCCGGAACAGCGCGGCCCAGAAGTTGCCGTACTGCTCCCAGAGCGGCAGGTCGAGCCCGAACAGGCTCGTGTAGTGGGCGCGCATCGCCTCGACGGCGGCGGGCTGTGACACGTTGGCCCTGGCCAGCATGCTCTGGACCGGGTCTCCCGGCATGAAGCGCGGGATCATCCAGTTGATCGTGACGGCCACGAGGAAGGTGAGCCCGTACACGAGCAGCTTCCGGCCGAAATAGCGTCGCACGCGATCCTCCCGAATCGGCGAGATGAGCCCCTCCCCGCGCCGCGCGCGGGGAGGGGGCGAGAATCGCGGGGGATCAGCCGCCGGCGGGCTTCAGCTCGGTCAGGGTCAGCACCCCGCCCAGCTCCAGCCAGTTACGCCACATGGTCGGCGGGCTCTTGGGCGTCGCGGGGTCGGAGGAGGGCCAGTTGGTCCAGACCGCGTTGCTGGTCTGCGCCCACAGGCCGTTGTACCAGAGCGGGATCACCGGCAGATCGTCGAGCTGGATCTTCTGGATCTCCGAGGCGACCTGCTTCATGCCCTCGACGTCGTCGGTCTTCTTGCCGTCGAGATCCTGGACCAGGTCCCAGGCCTTCTTGTTCTCGTAGCGGCTGAAGTTGACGGTGTTCTGCAGCTTGTTGATCGGCAGCTGGAACATGTAGTCGTAGTACATCCAGGGGGTGTTGGACAGCTGCCGCTCGTTGTTGAGCAGCAGGTCGAACTTGCCGGACCCGCGCTGGTCGACCAGCGCGTTGTAGTCGGGGAACTCGGCGGTGAGGTCGATCCCGGCCGCCTTGGCACCCTCGGCGATGACCCGGCTCGCCTCCATCCAGTCGGTCCACCCGGCCGGAACGATGATCTTCAGCGCGGCCTTGGAGCCGTCCTTGTTCTCCACGAACCCGTCGCCGTCGCCGTCCTTGTATCCGGCGTCGGCCAGCAGCTTCTTCGCCTTCTTGGTGTCGAAGGAGAAGCCCTTCTCGCTCACCACGGCCTGGTCGACGTACTTGTCCCACTGGGGCAGCAGCCCGGTGGGGCTGGCCGCCTTGACCAGGTTGCCGTAGACACCCTCGACGATCTTCTTGGTGTCGATGGAGTTGGCGATCGCCTTGCGGAAGGCGGGGTCGTCCAGCGGTTTCTTCGTGGTGTTGGGCACCAGGAAGGCCGTGTTGGCCGAGAGCATGTACGGCGGCTCCGGGTAGTAGGTCTTGACGCCGAAGTTGCCCTGGACCAGGTTGGCCACGCCGGGCAGGAAGTTGTTGCTGAGGTCCAGGCCCTTCTGCAGCAGCAGGCCCATCGCCACCTCGTTGCTGGAGTTGACGATGTCGACGACGTACTTGGGCTTGACGTCCTTGCCCAGTGCCGCGGTGGCCCACCAGCCGTCGCGCTTGACCCAGGCCATCCGGTCCTGGTCGTGGCTGTGGTAGGTGTACGGCCCGGTGCCGACCGGCTTCTCGTTGACGCCGTTCATCACCTCGTCCTCGGAGCGGCCCTCCCAGATGTGCTTGGGCACGATCGCGTTGTTGTAGACCCAGTTGGCCCACTGCTGGTAGTTGGCCTTGGAGAAGGTGAACCTGACGGTGCCCGGGTCGACCGCCTCGGCCTTCTCCAGCCAGGTCCACAGGTTGGCGTAGGGAACGGTCTTCATCTTGCCGAGTTCGACGGTGAAGATCACGTCGTCGGCGGTGAAGGGCTTGCCGTCGGCCCAGGTGACCCCCTGCCTGAGCTTGAGGTCGTAGGTCTTGTCGTCCGTCCAGGTGCCGCTCTCGGCCAGCCAGGGGGTGAACTTGTCGGTCTGGGGGTCGTACAGGAAGAGCGTCTCGTAGACGAGCCCCTTGGTGCCGGTGGCCGAGTCCCAGGTCCGCAGCGGATTCCAGTTGGCCGGCGGGCCCCACTGGGTGCCGCTGGTGTACAGGGTCTCGTTGCGGGGGAACGCGGCGTTCGCCGCCCCCGCCCCCGCCGAGGGGGCCGCGGCGCCCGATCCCTGCGGCGCCTCGCTCGGAGCGGACGGCGTCGTCGACCCTCCCGTGCACCCGGCCGCGACCATGCAGGCCGCCACCCCGAGGATCGCGAACCTTCGTCGAATCCGCATCTATGTTCTCCTCTCCAACATGGGAGCGCTCCCAAATAACTAAACGCGACCGCATGCGTTTGCTGAGCCGGATAAGTATCGTGACCGTAAAGTCCACGTGTCGGCACTGTCAATAGGCGACTGGACCGGTTCAGCTGAAATCGCGGAGGAGATCATGAAACGACCGACGATCGCGGACGTCGCCAGACGGGCCGGGGTGTCCAAGGGGGCCGTCTCGTACGCGCTCAACGGGCAGCCCGGCGTGTCGGAGAGCACCCGGGCCAGGATCCTGGCGATCGCCGAGGAGATCGGCTGGCGCCCCAACAGCGCGGCCCGCGCCCTGAACGGCGCGCGATCCCACACCGTCGGCCTGGCCATGTGCCGCCCGGCGCGCACGCTCGGCGTGGAACCGTTCTTCATGGAGCTCATCAGCGGCATCGAGGGCGAGCTCTCGGCCCGCTCGTACGCGCTCATGTTGCAGGTGGTCTCCGACCACGGGCAGGAGGTCGCGGTCTACCGCCGCTGGTGGGGTGAGGGCCGCGTCGACGGCGCCATCCTGGTCGACCTGCACGTGGGCGACCCCCGCATCCCCGAGTTCGAGTCACTCGGCCTGCCGGCCGTGGTGATCGGCCATCCCTCGGAGGCCGGGTCGCTGCTGCCCATCTGGTCCGACGACGGCGGTGCCGTCCACGAGACCGTGGAGTATCTCGTCGCGCTCGGCCACCGCAGGATCGCCAGGGTCGCCGGGCTGCCGCGCCTGGCCCACACCGTGCTGCGCGACCACGCCTTCGCCGAGGCCTGCGACGGCGTCGCCGAGCACGTGACCGTGCACACCGACTACACCGGTGAGGAGGGCGCCCGCGCCACCCGGCGCCTGCTGAGCTCGCCCTCCCGGCCCACCGCGATCGTCTACGACAACGACATCATGGCCGTCGCCGGGCTGTCCGCCGCCCAGGACCTGTGCCTGGACGTGCCCCGCGACCTGTCCATCGTCGCCTGGGACGACTCACCCCTCTCCCGGGTCGTCCGCCCCCCGCTCACCGCCCTGAGCCGCGACATCTCCGCCTACGGCGCCCACGCCGCCCGCCATCTCCTCGCCCTCGTCTCCGGCGCGCCGTCAACGGCGACCGGGCCCTGTTCTATGTGGCCACCCGTAACGTCTCCGACGACGAGGACGAGTGGTGGTCCTGCGCCCTCGACTTCGGCCCGTCCACCATCGACGAGATGCCCGGCCTGCGCTGGCACTGCCGCGACAGCTACGTCCTCGCCCCGCCCTCGCTCCTGCCCGGTGGCCAGCACTGCTCGTGGCTGCGCCCGCCGGACGGCCGCCCGCTGCCCGATCCGCTCCGCGTCCTGGAGTTTCTCGCCGACGTCTGCGAGTGACTCCGGTACGGAGCAGCCGCCCGGTCAGGGAGAGCCCCCCAGGCCGGCCTCGCGGGCGCGGACGATCGCCTGGGCGCGGTCGGCCACCTGGAGCTTCATGAAGATGTTGGAGACGTGGTTGCGCACGGTCTTGCCGGACAGGAAGAGGAGCCCGGCGATCTCGCTGTTGCCCTTGCCCTGGGCGACCAGCCCGAGCACCTCCCGCTCCCGCTCGGTGAGTTCGGGGAAGGCGATACGTGACGGATCGGGCATGCCGGTGAAGTAGGCCAGGACGCGGCGGGCGATCTCGGGCCCGTAGATGGCCTCGCCGGCGGCGACGGCGTGTACAGCGCGGGCGATCTCCTCGGCGCCGGCCTCCTTGAGCAGGTAACCGCGCGCCCCGGCGCGCATCGCGGCGAACACCGAGTCGTCGTCGCGGAACATGGTCAGTACCAGTACCCCGATCCGCGGGCTGGTCCTGATGATCGTCCTGGTCGCCTCGATGCCGTTGCCGCCGGGCATCTGCAGGTCCATCACGACCACGTCGGGCTGGAGCTCGGCGGCCAGCACCACGGCCTCCTGGCCGCCGGAGGCCTCCCCGACGACCTCGATGTCCATGGCTCCGAGCAGGCCGCGGAGACCCTGCCGGAAGATCGGGTGGTCGTCCACGATCAGTACCGTGATCACTCGGTCTCCTCCACCGGCAACCTGGCGATCACCTCCGTGCCGCCGCCCGGCCCGCGGCCGATCACACATGAGCCTCCCACCTCTGCCGCCCGCTCGCGCATCGAGGTCAGTCCCACGCCCGCGACCGGGTTCTCGGGCAGGCCGATCCCGTCGTCGGCGACCTCCACGCGCAGCTCACCCGGCAGGCGGCGCAGCCGGATGAGGACGGTGGTCGCGCCGGCGTGGCGGCGGGCGTTGGTGAGCGCCTCCTGGGCGATGCGGTAGGCGGCGACCTCGACGGCCGCGGGCAGGTCGGCCAGCGGGCCGTCCACGGTCACCGCGGTCTCTCCGGCCGTTGCCCGCAGCGCGCCCTCCAGACCCAGGTCGTCCAGCGCGGGCGGGCGCAGGCCGTACACCAGCTCGCGGACCGACGCGATCGTCGCGATCATCTCCTTGCGGACCTGGACCAGCAGCTTCTCGACGGCCCGAGGGTCGGTGTCGAGCCTTCTGCGCGCCTCATCGAGGGCGAACGTGACGCTGGTCAGCGCCGGGCCGAGCCCGTCGTGCAGCTCCCTGCCCAGCCTGCGGCGCTCCTCGTCGCGGGTGGACCGGATGCGTTCCCGGGAGCGGTGCAGGTCGGCGGTGAGCCGTACGGCGTGCGCCAGCTCGGCGAGGTGCCTGGCGAGCACCTCCATCGGCTCGCGGCCCGGCCGGACCCCCGCCACCATCAGGGTTCCGACCCAGTCCGCGTGCCAGAACAGCGGCGTCTCCGCCGCCCCCGGCCGAAGCTCCCCGTCGGTGAACACGCGCGTCGCGCCCCGCCCGGTACGGACCTCGACGCCGATCCCGGTGGCTCCCAGCGCCCCGCGGATCAGGGCCACGGCCTCGCCGAGGGCCGCCGCCGGGTCCTGCGCCCCCTGCCCGGTACGGCCGAGCAGGCCGACGACCCGGTAGGGGTCGCGCTCGACGGCGAAGGCCCGGTCCACCAACCGCTGCAGGCGTAGCCGTGCCGGGTGGAAGAGACCGCCCACGGCCAGTGCGGAGATCAGCCCGGCGCCTTGGCCCAGGTCGCTGGCCAGGGCACCGGCCAGCCAGATCAGCCCGAAGTAGACGCCTCCGGTGACCGCGACGAGGGAGCCGTAGACCAGCGCCCGGTTGAGCACGACGTCGATGCCGTAGAGGCGGTAGCGCAGCACCGACGCGATGATCGACAGGGGCACCCCGGCCATGAAGAGGGTCTCCGTGGCCTTCAGCAGCCAGGAGCCGGTCGCCACCCGGAGGATCCAGGAGAGCAGGAGCACCGCCAGCGCGCCGACGTACCAGGCGATCTGGCGCCGGAGCTCGGTGTCGCCCGCCCGGTAGCGGAAGACCAGCGAGAGCACGCCGAGCGCGGTGAGCGCCATCATCGGGCCGCCGATGTACGACTCCACGATCGGGGAGATCTCACGCAGCGCCTCGACGCCGAAGGGGTTCGCGATCGGGAGCTGAAGCTCGAACTCGGGATCCGGGGCCAGTCCCAGGAACAGCGAGTGCCCGACCATGAGGACCAGGTTGGCGTACAGGACCGGCCGCCAGCGCCGGGAGGGCAGCCGGCCGTCGGGGAAGAGCAGCGGCAGCAGCGAGATGAACACCGGAACGTGCCACAGCCACAGCCACAGCGCCAGCCACCCGAGGTAGGGAGTGATCCCTCCGGGGTCGGTGAGGTAGAACCAGTGGGCGGCGCTGTAGACCAGGTAGTAGAGGCCACCGGCCACCCCGCTGGCCCAGAGCAGCCAGGGGACGAGCAGCCGGGGCCGGCGGGTGATGAGGAACGCGCCGGCGACCGGGAACAGGAAGACCGTCGGATCCAGGGTGATGAAGTCCTCGCGCCAGGTCGAGGCGCTCAGCTCGGCCAGCCGGATCGCCAGGAGGTTGCAGACCGGCGCCAGCACCGCACCGGTCCAGACGAGAACGGCCAGCGCCGTCCGCCGCCGGTTCCCCGCGGCGCCTCCGTCTGCCGGTGAGGTCATGGAGTTCTCGTCCCTGGGGAAAGTCACGGCCTCTGCGGTCGTGGGGGAGACCGTAGGCTCTCCGCTGGTGGAGGAGGTCGTTCCGCCTCCGTTCCCGGGGAAGGTCGTTCCGTCCTCGTTCCCGGGGACGGTCACGGTGGCTGCGGTCGCGGGGGAGGTCATGCCGGCTCCGTTGTCCGTGAATGAGGTCGTGAGGTCTTCGTCGGTGAAGGAGGTCACGGCGCTTCCGTTCCGAGGGGTAGCCGGACGACGACCTCGGTGCCGCCGCCCGGACGCGGCCCGATCGTGCACGAGCCGCCCGTCTCTGCCGCCCGCTCGCGCATGGAGCGCAGGCCCACGCCACCGCGGACCTTTTCCGGCAGGCCGATCCCGTCGTCGGCGATCGAGAGCCGTAACTCGCCGCCCGCCGTCGCAGCGTCTGCCATGCCGCCGGATCCGCCTCCGGTGACCATGGGCCCGACGCCTTTGGCCCGTACCACCTCGGCCCGTACCAGGGCGGTGGTGGCCTGGGCATGCCGGCGGACGTTGGTGAGCGCCTCCTGGGCGATCCGGTAGGCCGCCACCTCCACCGTCGGGGGTACGTCCTCCAGCCGACCGGCCAGCGCGACGTCCACCCGCGGCCCCGGCGCGTCGGCCAGCGAGCTCAGCGAGCCGGCCAGGCCGAGGTCCTTCAGCGCGGGCGGGCGCAGACCGTACACCAGGTCCCTGACGTCGACGATCGCGGCGCCCATCTGGTCGCGCACGCGGATCAGCAGCCCCTCCACGGCCTCGGGATCCCGCTCCAGCCGGAGCCTGGCCTCGTCCACGGTCATCGCCAGGCTGGCCAGCGTCGGCCCCAGCCCGTCGTGCAGGTCGCGGCGGAGTCGGCGCCGTTCCTCCTCCCGGGTGGTGAGGATGCGCTCCCTGGACCGCCGGAGGTCCGCGGTGAGCCGTACGGCGTGCGCCAGCTCGGCCAGGTGCCGGGCCAGCACGTTCAGCAGGTCCGGTGCGGGGGCGGGACCGCTGCTGAGCAGCCG
Organism: Streptosporangium sp. NPDC006013; assembly: GCF_040614275.1. NCBI lineage: Bacteria > Bacillati > Actinomycetota > Actinomycetes > Streptosporangiales > Streptosporangiaceae > Streptosporangium > Streptosporangium sp. NPDC006013. The sequence goes on along the minus strand of NZ_JBEXUE010000053.1, from coordinate 2,201 downwards.
TCCGACCGGTTCCCCGTGCCAGACCAGCGGAGTCTCGACCGGCCGTTCCCCCAACTCGCCGTCGGCGACGGTTCCGCCGTGGACCTCGACGGCCACGCCGTCGGCGCGCAGCGCCTGGCGGACCAGTACCACGGCGGTGGCCAGCCCTTCGGCAGGGTCGACGGCCTCCTGCAGGGTGCGGCTCAGCCGGTCGGCCACCCGGTAGGGGTCGTGCTCGACGCGGAGCAGCCGGTTCACGGCACGCTGCAGGCGCAGCCGTACCGGGCGGAAGACCGCGCCCACGGTCAGCGCCGCGACGAGCCCGGCCACCGGATCCTCGCCGCCGGACAGCGTGCCGGTCAGCCAGGTCAGGCCGGAGTAGATCCCCCCGGCGACCAGCGCCAGCGCGCCGTAGACCAGGACGCCGTTGAGCACGGCGTGGACGCCGGATGGCCGGGCAGCGGGGGGCTGTGCGGGGGGCGTCGTGACTGCCATGAGGGCAGGATCTCCCAGGTGATGTCCCGCTGTCCCGGGGCAGATGTCCCGTTCTGGAATGATTTTTCTAGGTCTCACTGGTTCGCGGGTGTGTCTGGTGGGGAAGGCTCGGGCGGCGCTTCCCGGCTCTGTCCCTCCGGGGTGCGAACGCGAGGCCTGGAACCCGGGGCGGGAACGCCGCAGGCGGGGGCTCGTCCCGCGGTGACTACCCTGGTGGGCGTGAGCCGTACTGAGAACTCCGAGGACCTGTTCGCCCGCGCACGTGAGATCGTCCCGGGAGGTGTCAACTCCCCGGTCCGCGCCTTCGGAGCCGTCGGCGGCACGCCGCGCTTCATGGCGTCGGGGCAGGGGCCCTACATCACCGACGTGGACGGCAACCGTTACGTCGACCTGGTCTGCTCGTGGGGGCCGATGATCCTCGGTCACCGGCATCCCGCCGTGATCGAGGCTCTTCAGGAGGCGCTGCGCGACGGCACCTCGTTCGGTACGGCGACGGCCGGCGAGGTCGAGCTCGCCGAGGAGATCGTCGCCCGGGTCGACCCGGTGGAGAAGGTCCGCCTGGTCAGCTCCGGCACCGAGGCCACCATGTCCGCGGTGCGGCTGGCGCGTGGCTTCACCGGCCGATCCAAGATCATTAAGTTCGCCGGCTGCTACCACGGCCATGTCGACGCCCTGCTCGCCTCGGCCGGTTCCGGCCTGGTGACCTTCGGCCTGCCCGACACCCCCGGCGTGACCGGCGCCTCGGCCGCCGACACCGTGGTGCTGCCGTACAACTCGATCGAGGCGGTCACCGAGGCGTTCCAGGCGTTCGGCGCCGAGATCGCGTGCGTGATCACCGAGGCGTGCCCGGCCAACATGGGCGTCGTCCCGCCGCTGGACGGGTTCAACGCCAGGCTGCGGGAGCTGTGCACCGCGCACGGCGCCCTGCTGATCATCGACGAGGTGCTCACCGGCTTCCGGGTCTCGGAGGCGGGTTGGTACGGGCTCGACCCGGTCGACGCCGACCTGATGACCTTTGGCAAGGTCATGGGCGGCGGCCTGCCCGCCGCCGCGTTCGGCGGTCGCGCCGACGTGATGGCCCACCTCGCTCCCGAGGGGCCGGTCTACCAGGCGGGCACCCTGTCCGGAAACCCGCTGGCCTGCGCCGCCGGTCTGGCCACCCTGCGCGCCTGCGACGAGGGCGTCTACGACCGGGTGGACGCCGCGGCCCTGGTCATCGGCCGTGCCGCCGCCGACGCGCTGGCCGCCGCCGGGGTGCCGCACCGCCTGCAGCGTGCCGGGAGCCTGTTCTCCATCTTCTTCACGGACGAGCGGGTGGTCGACTTCGACGCCGCCCAGAGGCAGAACACCGCCGCCTACCGGGCGTTCTTCCACTCGATGCTCGACCAGGGTGTCTACCTGCCACCGTCGGCGTACGAGGCCTGGTTCCTGTCCGCCGCCCACGACGACGAGGCGCTCTCCCGCATCGCGGACGCCCTTCCCGCCGCTGCCAAGGCAGCGGCTTCCGTTTCCGTTTAGCGGGCGGTCTGTTCGGGTTCTTCCTGCCGGGTGGGTGTTCCGGGCGGCTGTTGTTCTGCCGGATGTGTGTTCGCGCTCCGGTGGACGGGTGCTCCGGGCGGCCGTCGTTGGTCGCGGTCCTGTGGGTTCAGGCCTTCGGCCTGGCGGGCGCGCTGGTTGCGGATTCTTGTAAGCCGCCCGGACCACCACTCCGGTGATCTGCAGCATGC